>NZ_JAUBOS010000024.1:0-65900 GCF_036700365.1 Microcoleus sp. w2-18bC1 | reverse complement strand
AACAGGCATCTTCCCTGTTTCTAATTTTCAATAACAGGCAGGATGCCTGTTCCACAAGAAAATTGATCGTTTGTGGAACAGGCATCTTCCCTGTTTCTAATTTTCAATAACAGGCAGGATGCCTGTTCCACAAGAAAATTGATCGTTTGTGGAACAGGCATCTTGCCTGTTCCAAACTATTCGGCAACTACAAACTATTACCTACTAGCGCCGGACGAGACTCTTTTTTGCGAAATTGCAAAGAGTTATTTTCGCAGTCGATCGCAATTGTATCTCCCTCGACAAACGCATTTTCCAGAATCTTGTTAGCCAGCGGGTTTTCCAACTCCCGCTGGATAGCACGTTTCAAGGGACGAGCGCCGTAAACCGGGTCGTAACCAACATCTGTGATATGATTTTTAGCCGCATCGGACAGTTCCAAAGTGATTTTTTGCTCTGCCAACAAACGCTCGATCCGCTTCACTTGAATGCTGACAATTTGCCGCAGTTCGACCTTGCTCAAAGTGTGGAACAAAATTATCTCGTCCACCCGATTGAGAAATTCGGGTCTGAAGTGCGATCGCAGCGCTGTCATCACCCGTTTTAACATCTGTTCGTACTCTTGGTCTGTCTCCCGGTCTTGAGTCAATAAATTTTCATTTTCACTCTTGTTTTCAGTCTTGTTTTCACTCTTAGTTACAGTATCAACATCAACTCGCTGGGCCGACACCTCAACAGTACCGTCGGCAGCCACTTTATAATCTGTCTTTTGACTTGACAAATCTTTCGTTTCCTGCTTCCGACTCGCAGGTTTTTTGACGGTTTTTTCCTTCTTAGTAAACACGTCTAAAATGTGGTCGCTGCCGATATTGCTAGTCATCACAATTACGGTATTTCTAAAGTCAACCACTCGACCTTGAGAATCGGTAATTCTGCCGTCATCCAAAACTTGCAGCAAAATGTTAAATACGTCGGGGTGCGCTTTTTCCACTTCGTCAAACAGCACTACCGAATAAGGATGTCTCCGCACTGCTTCGGAAAGTTGTCCCCCTTCATCGTAACCGACATATCCGGGAGGAGCTCCTACCAACCGGGAAACGCTGTGCTTCTCCATGTATTCCGACATATCGATGCGGACGATCGCATCATCGCTGTCAAACAAAAACTCAGCCAACGCCCGCGCTAACTCAGTTTTTCCGACGCCTGTGGGGCCCATAAACAAGAAAGAGCCGATCGGTCTCCCCGGATCTTTCATACCCGCCCTAGCGCGCCGAATTGCCGCCGCCACGGCTGTTACAGCTTCCTCTTGACCGATAACTTTTTGGTGCAAGTGTTTTTCCAATTGCAGCAATTTTTGGCGTTCGGATTCTAACAACCGGTTAACCGGAATGCCCGTCCATTTAGCGACAATTTCCGCAATATCGCCCTCAGTAACTTTTTCGCGCAGCAGGGAAGAACCTTGAGCTTGCTGTTTCAAAAGTTCCGCTTCTTTGGCTTCGCGATCGCGCACCGCCGTTTCCAACTTGCCGTACTTTAACTGGGCGGCTTTATTCAAATCGTAAGCCCTTTCTGCCTGTTCAATTTGCACTCGCAGTTGGTCTTCTTCTGCTTTCAATTTATTGATTGCATCCAACAACTGCTTTTCGCCCAACCACTGAGAGGACAATTTTTCCTGCTTAACTTTTAAAATGTCAATCTCAGATGTGATGCGTTCGACGCGGAAGCCGAGCCCAGGGGCTAGAGCACCTTTGCCTTCCCCTTCGATCGACAATTTTTCCATTTCCAACTGCATCACCCGGCGGTCAATGCCTTCCAATTCCACAGGTTTAGAGGTAATCTCCATTTTCAAGTGGGCGGCCGCTTCATCTACAAGGTCGATCGCCTTGTCCGGCAAAAAGCGATCGGAAATATAGCGAAAAGACAGAGTTGCAGCAGCTACCAGGGCCGAATCAGTAATTTTTACCCCGTGGTGACGTTCGTAACGGTCTTTCAATCCGCGCAAAATCGAAACAGTATCTTCAACGCTGGGTTCGCCGACAAATACTTGTTGAAAGCGGCGTTCCAAGGCAGGATCTTTTTCAATATTCTTACGGAATTCGTCGAGAGTTGTAGCGCCGATGCAGCGCAATTCGCCTCTCGCCAACATGGGTTTTAACAAATTTCCCGCATCCATTCCCGAACCCGAACTGCCACCGCCACCAGTGCCGACAACCGTGTGCAATTCGTCAATAAATAGGACAATTTGACCGTCGGAATCGATGACTTCCCGCAGGACAGATCGCAATCGTTCTTCAAATTCGCCCCGGAATTTTGCCCCAGCAATTAAACTGCCCATGTCGAGGCTAAATAGCTGGCGATTTTTCAAAGATTCCGGTACGTCACCGTTGACAATTCGTTGGGCTAAACCTTCGGCGATCGCAGTTTTTCCGACTCCGGGATCGCCAATTAACACTGGATTGTTTTTTTGGCGGCGGGAAAGAACTTGTACCACGCGGCGGATTTCCTCGTCGCGGCCGATTACTGGGTCGAGTTTGCCGGCTTTGGCGGCTTCTGTCAAATCGCGGCCGTACTTGCTGAGGGCGTCGGAGTTAGCTTCGCCATCTTGATCTTGGGCTTTAGCGCTGCTGCGGCTGCCTTTCCCGGTTTCGGAATTTTTTTCTTGGGCTTTAGCAGTGGCGCGGAAAGATTTGATGGCTTCTTCGAGTTTTGGTCGATCGAGTGTACCGGCTGGGGGTTTGCGATCGTAACCGGGGCGACCCGGCGGGCCGTCGCCTTTGGTCAGCAACCTGCGCCCGACTCGTTCGTCTTCTACTAAACCAATTAATAAATGTTCAACGGCGATAAAATTATCTTGCCAAGTCGCCCTGGTGGCCTCGGCAACATCTAACATCACTTCTAAGCCGCGACCGAGGTATAGTTGGTCAGCGTTGGCAACTCTGGGCTGTCGTTTGGCAAAAGCATCTAACTGCTGGGCCAAGCGGGGGGCATCGACTCCAGCTTTGCTGAGAATGCTGTTGGCCTGGCCTTGCTGTTCGAGAAGGGCGATGGCTAAATGTTCAACCTCTAGCTGCTGATTGGCAAAGCGGCGGGCTACATCCTGGGATTTGACAATGGCTTCCCAGGCTTGATCTGTAAATTTGCTAGGGTCTGTTGGCTGCACGTTGGTTCCTCGCAATCAAGGGGATTCCTGTTGTTATCCGTTAATACATCGTCTCACAACCATCATAATCTTTAAACAGGATTATGAATTTATGAGTGCGGTTAACTAAGGCGGAACTTGTGACCTAATTGACCTGTTGCAAAAGCTTACACTCCGCAATCCACCCCGAAATTTGGTGCGTTCAGACCCACTCTGGCAATTCCCTTGGGGATAGGTTCGCTGGCTGTACTTATAAAAATATTGCCAGAAACAAGATTTTTTAGCGATTGAGATTTATGCTATTTCCCACTTACCAATTTTTAGTATTTTTCCTAATTATTTTTAGCCTGATCGTCTCGGTGAAACCCCAAGTCGATTTGTATAAAATTGTCTTGTTAGTTTCGAGTTTATTATTTTATTCCTTTTGGAGCTTTGACTTTCTATTGCTCCTTATTTTCTCTACAGTCTACAATTATATCATTCTCCGGGTTCTCTGCAAGAGTAAGTATAAAAAATTTGCTTTAATCTCCGGTCTAATTTTCAACATTGGCTATCTCGGCATCTTTAAATATTGCAACTTCTTTGTAACTTCCTTATTTGAGGTACTGAATCAGCTACAAATTCCAGCCAACTTTCCAGTTTTGCAAATAATCGCCCCCGTCGGCGTGTCTTTCTACACTTTTAGAATGATTTCTCATTTAATCGACTGCTACCAGCAAAAAATCCCTTGTCCGAAATTTGTAGACTATGCCGCCTACATTACCTATTTTCCGCAAATTGCCTCCGGGCCAATCTCGCGAGCTCGCGAATTTTACTTGCAGCTAAATTCACAGGAAAAATACGACTATAAAATTGAAGAAGTTATAGTTTTGATTTTGTCTGGACTCTTCAAAAAATATACTTTAGCCAGCTTTTTGTTTAACTTCACTGACTTGCCATTCAAAGTCCCCCAGCAGTACAGCAGCATCGATTTAATCCTCGCGGCAATTTCCTATTCCTGTTTAATTTACGTAGATTTCAGTGGCTACTCGGATTTAGCCAACGGCATCTCCTGTTTGCTGGGTTTCAAACCCATTGCCAACTTTAATATGCCATACCGATCGCTCAGTCTGCAAGAATTTTGGAAACGGTGGCACATCAGTCTTTCCGAGTGGCTGAGGGATTACGTTTACTTTCCCTTTGGCGGCAACAAATACGGCAAGTTGAGGAAGTACGTAAATTTACTGATGACAATGGCGATCGGCGGATTGTGGCACGGCGCCGGTTTAAACTTTATTTTCTGGGGAGCAATTCACGGTTTAGGATTAATTGTCAACCATTTATGTAAAGATATCCCCCAAGCTATCCACTTTAAATTAGACTATGCTTTTCCCAGATTTGCTAAATTTTGCAGTTGGTTGCTAACATTTACTTTTGTTACTTGTAGTTGGGTATTTTTCGGCACTCCCAACTGGGAAACTGCGGTGAGTTTTTTTGAAGGAATTGTCAATCCTGCTGTAGCCACTTTTCAATTTAACTTTTGGCAATTGTATTTAGTAATTGCAGTCATTGGCGCGATCAACTTGTGGGGCGATCGCATCTCCGAACTATTGCAAACCGTATTGTCATTAAAAAACATTTTTTTTCGGGTTGTCTTAGTTTCGCTGCTCGTGTATACTATCTTGATGTTGGGGCCAAGTACCATGCCGCCTTTTATTTACTTTAATTTCTAAGAAATATGAAAGACCGGGAAATTTTGCTGATTGTTACTTCTGTAATTCTCACTTTAATATTTTCAAACTTATCATTATTTCTAAAAAGCTTTGCTTCAACTCCTTTCGCCAGTCCAGAAATCAAAGAAGCAGCGCGCCAGATCGAAATAGACGGTTTCAGAAAATCAGAACAAGATTTTTGGAGCAAAATTAAAGATATTAACTTCGATAGCCTCCCCAAAGAATCAGAACTTCCTCCTGTCAAAACCGAAACAAAAACGGCCGTTCACCCCCCAAAGCCTGCTACTGCTAAAAAACCAACTCCAGCTAAACCCAAACTGACCATACCTTATCGCAAATTTTTATTTATTGGAGATTCCGTAATGTTCGACTTAGGAATTCAACTCCAGTACACTCTTAAGAAAAAATACAATATCGTCGATACCAAAATAGACTATAAGGTCTCGACTGGATTAAATCGGATAGATTATTATGATTGGTATGCCAGAACTCGCCAAATTCTTAATACTTACCAGCCGGATGTAGTGATAGTTTTGTTCGGAGCAAATGACCGTCAAAATATTATTGATTCTCAAGGAAAAGGCCGCGCTGTCCTAACCAAGGAATGGCAAAAAGCTTATCAAGAAAGAGTTGAAAGATATGCCAAGTTACTGGATTCGTCATCCGTCAGAAAAGTGTATTGGGTCGGTCAATCAATCCCTAACAAATCTTTGTATTTAAAAGCTTTTCCCATCATGAACGATATTTATAAAAATGCCAGCAAATCTTCATCCAAAATCGAATTTATTTCTACTTGGGAGACATTTGCCCAAGCAGGAAAATTTGTTCCAGTAGTTGCTAATAAATCGGGTAAGCGAGGCTATGTAAAAAATAATGACGGCTTGCACTTTACCTCCCACGGAGCTCAAATTATCAGCGACTTAATCGTTGATCAAATGGTCAGCGACAAAATATTAAAAGCCCCAACCAAAAAATAACTATATGAGGTGGGGTTTCGTTGCCCAACCTATACTTTGGACATTTGACCAATTATTGCTAAATAATATATTTATTTCGGGGTTCATATTGGCTTTTATTAACTAGCTTTATAGGGAAAATCTAGGCTTGAGTTATAATAAAATTCCTCGTGAAACCGGGTTTCAAATTCCCTATGCGTCCAGGACGAATATTGACAAAAAGCAGCAGTAGATGTAAAATTGAAATGAGCATCAAACAACAGCGTCAAGATATAGTAATTGTCATCGCGACAAATTATGACGAGCAATGTGTGGAAACTCGATCGCACTAACATCCCTGAGTCAAGGGGGTGCAGCGGCACAGCACTCATCTTCCTTCTCACTAAATATACTCAACCTTGGCAAAGAATAAACCTAGTTGAAAAATTCCTGCAACAGTGCGGCATCGAGCCTTTTGCTGAAGTTTTGGGCGTACCCAACAGCGGAATATTCAGAGAAAATATACCGCAAGCCGTCAGAAAACCGCATCCGAATTTGCTGTTTCGGGCTTTGGCAATTCAGGCATTGGGGAAGGTGCGAGAGGGGCTGATATCAAGTGAGAGAGAAGCTAGAGCAAGTGATTTTAGCAAAAATCTGCTGGCGGCGTTAGAACAGGAAGCGCGAGGGGGAGCGACTCCTTTAATTCGGTGGTCTGCGGCTGTTAGTATTAAGTCAATTTGGTTGGATGAAGCAGGGCAATGGGAAGGCAAGGAAGGTGCTGTCAATGCCACAATCAATGCAGAGGAAATTGAGCGACGGGTTGTAGAAGAGCAAATTCAACTATTAGCAAGCAACAAAATTGCTTTAGGTGACAGCAGCAGACATGACAGCCACAAGGAATATGAGAATTGTCTCGATTTTTGGGTGTACGGCCCTAGCTGGCTGCTGCCCAGTCTGCCAATGGATTGCGAAGAATATCTGTTTTGGATCGATCGAGTATTTGTTGCGATCGCACTTACGGGCCCGTACAAATTGAATGTCGAAAACGATGCAGCGGTAACAAACTTTTTGGAAGTTGCAGAAAATAATTTTAATGACTGGGAATTCTCTAAAATAATTGCCAAAATTTTTGAGTTCCTGTACCACCCGGAAGCGAAAGTAAAAAATCTAGCTACAATTATTTTAGAACCTTACAAAGATAAGCTAGACCGAAAATCGGCGCAGATTATGACAGCGCTTGTATATAAATTTAATGTAAAATATCAGCCCTTAGAATGTCTGACTCTTCCCGAAATAGAAGAGTACAAAGCGTCACTGTATTTCGGTCAAATGGAAATTGACGACTTGTATGGTGAGGCTTTGTCGCTGTGTGGCGATCGGGATGTCGAACTCGCAAGTTTATTGTCAGCTAAACAAAGGGAATCCCAAAATACTCTAGAGGAGCATATCAACAATCTCAGCAAGTTAGTTAAGTCAATCATAAATTGCCAGAGCTTGTTAGATGCTAATAGGGAACTTTTGTATTTGACTGTAGATCGGCTGGAAAAATGGGACTACACTCTAGACAATAAACTGGCGGCGCACCGCAAACAAATCCAAAACCTGAGCTTGGATAAAAGTACATCCGAGCAGTGCATAAACCTGGACAATGAACTCAATTATATCAGAGATGCTTTGCAGTATACTTTGTATGAAATCACCTCAAATATTAACAGCCAAATTAGAGAGTTAGAACTTTCTGCGTCCAAAAATAGCAAGACTGCAACAGATATGTTTAAGTGGACGTGGCTATTATTCAGGGTGGGGTTTTCAGTAGGGCTGTTTTTGTATTTATCGGATTTAGTGATTAAGTGGATATTCGCGGTCAGCTACACAAGCGAATTTTTAGTTTATTGGACTATTTTATTTAGTGTGATAGTAGTATTTTTGTTAGTATTATCTGTATTTTTTTCTGGGATCGCTGCTTTAGACCAGCGCCGAGAATCTAAATTACTTCCAAAATTTGATAGCTTAAGCCAAATAGGGAGCAGTTTTTCTATATTGTGGCAAAAAATTTATTTGCAGCAGTTTGTCCCGTCGGTGCGATCGAATTAAAAGTTTCAGTTGACAGTTGTGGGTACGACTGTTGACAGTTTTGGGTATGAATGTTGTCTAAACGAAAATGGAAGGGGGAAGATAGTTTTTCCTTCCCCTTCCCCCTCTTAAGAAAGTTAAGATGCGGTTGTTGCTGCTACTTTCTGGGTGTTGCTACCTTGATTTTCCAGTTGAATTAATTCAACTTTATATCCATCTGGATCTTGCACAAAAGCGATGACAGTTGAACCGTGCTTCATCGGGCCGGGTTCCCGAATAACTTTACCGCTGCGGGCTTTAATTTCTTCGCAAGTACCGTAAATGTCGTCAACGCCGATCGCAATATGACCGTAAGCATCCCCTAAATTGTACTGTTCGACGCCCCAGTTGTATGTTAATTCCAAAACTGTAGTGTCTGATTCGTCGCCGTAGCCAACAAAAGCCAGAGTAAATTTACCGTCGGGATACTCTTTTTGTCGCAGCAATTTCATCCCCAGAACCTCGGTGTAAAATTTGAGGGACTCTTCCAGGTTGCCGACTCGGAGCATCGTGTGTAGTAGTTGCATTTAGCTCACTCCAAATTTTTTAAGCTTCCTCAATTTTAGCGATATCTTGCTGGAAAAAACCGCGTCGGCAAAGTTTACCTGGTGTTAGCTTGCTTTTTACTGAACAAAAACCACCACAACTCTAAACCCATTAATGTCAATCCGCCTGCTGTTACGCCAATTTTTACACCTAGTGGCTGTTCAATGCTGTGGAATTGATTCGTTGAAGTAGAATGCTGGACGGACTGTTCGGAAGCTTGAACTCCCGAGGCCATTCCCATCACAAGTCCTAAACTCGCGAGACTTCCCCAAATTTGACGATGGTGTAACATTTTTCTAATTCCTCCTAATTTAGGCAAGAGATTTTGGTTTAAAATTCCGCAATCGCAAAGCATTAGTAAGTACGGAAACTGAACTAAAAGCCATTGCTGCGCCGGCGATAATTGGATTTAGCAGCCAGCCAAAAATGGGGAACAAAATACCAGCGGCGATCGGTATTCCAGCGATGTTGTAAATAAACGCAAAAAACAGATTTTCGCGGATGTTCCGCATGGTGGCGCGGGAAAGTTTAATTGCTGTAACTATGCCTTGCAAATCTCCTGAAATTAAGGTAATGTCGCTGGCTGCGATCGCCACATCTGTGCCGGTGCCGATCGCAATTCCCACGTCTGCTAAGGCCAAAGCCGGTGCATCATTAATCCCGTCTCCCACCATCGCGACAATTTTTCCTCGCCGTTGCAGGGCTTGGATTTGAGCTGCTTTTTGGTCGGGTCTAACTTCAGCAAAAACACGAGTAATGCCCACGGATTGGGCGATCGACTCCGCAGTAGCGCGATTATCCCCCGTCAGCATCGCCACCTCCAAACCCAGTTTTTGAAGCGCTTTCACCGCCTGCGCTGACGAGGGTTTGAGGGCATCCGCAATGCCCAGAATTGCCTCTATTTTGCCCTCTATCGCCATCCAAACCACCGTTTTGCTCGCAGCTTCCAAAGCTCTCGCGCGCAATTCCAGATATTCAGTATCGCAGCCTAGTTCCTGCATCCACCTCAGCGTTCCCAGGGCGATCGACTTTCCGGCTACAACTCCGCGAACACCACTTCCCGCGATCGCCTCAAAATCCTTAACATCCGTCAAATTCACCTCTTGAGATTGAGCGTATCTCACAACAGCTTCCCCCAAAGGATGCTCCGAATTTCGCTCGACAGACGCAGCTAATTGCAGCAACTTTAACTCATTGCTATTCTCGGTTCCTTTAATTGTCACAAAATCAGTTACAGTCGGCTTGCCTTCTGTGAGAGTTCCCGTTTTATCTAACACGATAATTTGGATTTGGTGAGCCAATTCTAAACTCTCCGCTCCTTTAATTAAAATCCCGTTTTCTGCACCTTTACCAGTTCCCACCATCACAGCAGTCGGAGTCGCTAAACCCAAAGCGCAGGGACAAGCAATAATCAAGACTCCCACCATTGTCACGGTCGCTAGAGTGAAGTTTCCCGTCGTGTTAAACCAGATAATAAAAGTAGCTAAAGCGAGGGAAATTACTACAGGAACAAACCAACCAGTCACTTGGTCTGCTAACTTTTGAATTGGTGCTTTTGAACCCTGTGCGTCCTGCACCATCTTGACAATTTGAGCTAAAAATGTATCTTTGCCAACTCTTGTCGCCCGAAACTTGAAGCTGCCAGTTTTGTTAATTGTGGCTCCGATAACTTCGTCGCCAAGCTGCTTTTTGACAGGCAAACTTTCTCCCGTAACCATTGCTTCGTCTACCGTCGAAGCACCCTCAATAACATCTCCATCTACGGGGATTTGCTCTCCCGGCCGCACCTGCACGATGTCGCCAATTTCCACTTGGGCGATCGGCACTTCCAACTCTTCCCCGTTGCGAACTATCCGAGCAGTTTTTGCTTGCAAACCCATGAGTTTCCGAATGGCTTCGGAAGTCTCTCCCTTCGCCCGATTTTCTAGGGTTTTCCCCAACAGAATTAAGGCGATAACGCTGGCTGCTACTTCATAGTAAACGCTAGGAGTCAAACCTTGGGCTGTCAAGAAACCGGGAAAAAATGTCACAAATACAGAATAAAAGTAAGCAGCACTCGTTCCCAAGGCAATCAAGGTATCCATTGTCGCCACCCGCCGTTTGAAGGATTTCCAAGCTCCTACATAAAACGATTTGCCGCACCAAAATTGTACGGGGGATGTCAGGACTAATTGCAGCCAAAAATTGTGCAGCCATGGGGGAATAAATGGCAGATGCAAGCCGGTCATCGCTGGAATAGCGCCCACAAATAGCAGGGTGCTTATGATACCTGCTGTCCAGAGCTTCCGCTGCAAGGTTTGAGATTCAGATTTGCGAGCGGCTTGTTCGGAATCATCCTCTGTCGCGGCCATTTCTTGAAGCGGCAAAGCTTGGTATCCCGCATCATCAACAGCAGATTGAATTGTTTCTAAGTTGGTTTGCTTGGAGTCGTATTGGATGGTTGCTCGTTCCATCCCAAAATTGACATGACACTCAAGTACGCCGGGAACAGATTGAATTGCTTGTTCGATAGATGAAGCACAAGAAGCACAACTCATGCCCCGCAATTTAAGTGTGAGATTGTCCATAGATGCCCTCCTAACTTATAAAGTTACCTTCTGTCTTCAAATGACCTCGCCTAAAAACGGATAACGTGCGACGTACTCCTGTCGTGGAGAATCAAAAATTTTAGACTCTTGTTAAATCTCCCAGATTCAAAGCTGCAAGTAAATCTAAAATCTAAAATCTAAAATAGACTTGTTGGATAGCCCGCCGATGCGATCGCTTTCCTAACTTCACTTTCTGACTTAGCGGTTTGAATCGTGACCAATTTTGTCTTGAGATCGGCCTCAACCTTTGAGGCTGAGTCAATGGTTTGGACTGCTTTTGCGATCGTAGTCGCACAAGCAGAACAAGCCATCTTAGGAACTTTTAGCTGTAAAGTCATAATTTCAACCTCAGCAGAAACTACTCTGCTCAATCAATGAATTAACTCCATTGTAAAGTCTCCAGTACACAGGAGAGTCAAGGGGAATTGCAAAATAAATCAGGAATTATAAAAAAAGTGGTTTGACACCCTACCCATAGGGGTAAGGCGCGGACTGTGTACCCTACATAATTAGATTCAAGTGAGTTCTGTAAATCTTAAATTTGAGTGCGATCGACGGCACAGAAATAATTCTTTACAAGTTTGCCACAAAAATTTCATCCTAATTTCATTTATATATGAAAAACTGAAAATAAATAGCCGTTTTAAGGATATAAGCTCTATGAAACCAATTTCATTAAAAACAGGCTTTGCAGCGCTGACGCTGACCGCCACAGCCGCTTTTACCAGTGGATTGCTTGCAGCTTGTTCAAATGCCCCTTCCAGTGAAACTCCCGCCCCAAATGTTACGGCTGCAACTGAAGCAAACAACAAGCAAGACGTGGTACAAGGCGGTGGCATGGGTGGCATGAATCATGGCATGAATCACGATATGTCAATGGATTTAGGCCCTGCTGATGCCGACTACGATTTGCGATTTATTGATGGCATGACAGTACACCATCAAGGTGCTGTAAACATGGCTCAAGATGTGCTTAAACAATCCAAACGCCCGGAAATGAAAAAACTTGCGACTGATATAATTGCTGCTCAAAACCGTGAAATAAATCAAATGAAAGAGTGGCGAAAAACTTGGTATCCCAAAGCCAGCAGTACGCCGATGGCTTATCACGGTCCCATGGGTCACATGATGGCAATGACTCCCGAACAAATGCAAAGCATGATGATGAGCATGGATTTAGGGGCCGCTGACGACAAATTTGACTTGCGATTTATTAATGCGATGATTCCTCACCACGAAGGAGCTTTAGTGATGGCCCAAGATGCTTTGAAGAAGTCAAAACGCCCGGTAATGAAGAAATTAGCTCAAGAAATTTTGACTTCGCAAAAACAAGAAATTCAGCAAATGAAACAGTGGCGCCAAGCTTGGTATAAACAGTAATTTAGCTACCGTAAACAAAACATGACACAAATCCACAACATGAGTGACATGAATCACGTTAGGTCAAATGTTCAGGAAATACTTGCTTCACAAAAGCAAGTAATTGAGCAAATGAAAAAGTGGCGACAACCTTGGTAGACAAAGTAATGTAGCTCGACTGTGGCTGTCAGAATTTGTCTGACTCCACCTCAGTTTCCTGAGAGTACCTACACATACTGTAGATAATTGAACAGTCCTACGTCTAAAGTAGTAGAAACTTAGGTAAGAATACTGTAGACAATGGAGCAAATCTACCTCTAAAGTAGTAGATACGTCAGCAAAAATCTATATAGATAGATAGGGTAGTTTATGATATTGAATAGCTTGGAATTAAACACCACTTATAAATCAAATGCAGCCGTAGATGAGCTAGTGAGCGCATTGACAAACGAAATTGAAGCGCGAGCAGAGATTAAAAAAACGGAAAAAAATCTACAGCACAATCGCTTGTCATTAGGCACAACTTATCTTCGTATTTTAGAATCTGCTGGGCATCTGGGCTGCTGATGCGAAATTTCATCCTAATTTCATTTGACCGTGAAATACTAGGTTGAGTAGAGCATTTCTAGCTCTCGGTCATTGCTTAGCGGTCGCTTCTTGGAAAATGCTAATAAGTAACTTTACTTAATGAGTATCATTTACTTACCTTGGCAAAATACCAACTGCTAAACCTGTGGTACTCAACCTGATTTCAAGGACAATGCCAACGATGATATTTCATAAATATGCTCAATGTCCGGCAATTATTAGCAGCTTTTCGGGAAGTTTGTTCAGCCTAATTTTGCTAAGTTATCCTGCCGCTGTTTTTGCCCACGCTGGCCACGGAAATGAATTTCACCATAGCGGCGAAACAACTGAAACTCCTGCTGCTATTTCTGTCGATGCCGAAACAGCAAAACGGTTAGGAATTAAAATCTCCCCTGCCACGCGCCAGAGACTAGATATCGGCATTAAAACTACTGGAGAAATTGAAACTTTACCCAACGAAAAAGTAGAAGTTACGGCTCCTGTTGCTGGGAAAGTAGTAGAGTTGCTGGTTAAGCCTGGGGACAAAGTATCAAAAGGTCAAGCCCTTGCGGTTGTATCGAGTTCAGAATTAGGACAATTGCGGGTTGAATCTCTCTCGAAACGTGCCGAAGCTGAGGCCGATTTGCAGCAAGCGGAAGGAGATTTCAAACTAGCACGAGAAAATTACGATCGCCAAAGTCAGATATCTGCAGCAGAAATCGCCCAAGCCCAAACCCAATTGGCAGCGGTAACTAAGCAGTACCAGCAAGAACAAGAATTAGTAAATAAGCGTTCCGTGGTGCAAGCCGCTAAAGAAAACTATCAGCGTCAAGTTGAAATAGCGCAAGCCGAAATAGCGCGAGCCGAAACAGAACTGACTGTGGCTAAAGAACAGTTCGATCGCGACAAAGAATTAGTGGCATCAGGGGCGATCGCGCGGCGCACAATGCTGGAATCGCAAGCCCACTTCGCCGAAGCAAAAGCCGCTGTGGCGAAGGCAAAAAGCCGTCCTGAAGTTATCAAAGCCGAAACCGAAATTAAACAAGCCGAAGTAGACCTCCCAATGCGGGAATTGCGGGAATCTCAAGGCAGAGTAGCAGAAGCAAAAGCTCAACTTACCAGAGCTCAGAGCCGCCGGGAAGTCCTAGAAGCCGAGAACCAAGTCAAACGCGGCAAAACTGCCGTCGAAGTCGCTCAGTCGCGCATTCGCTTGGCTGACGCAGCCTATCAAGCGCGACTCCAACAATTAGGAACTGTTGCCAACGATCGAGGACTCGTTACCGTAGTTGCTCCGATTTCGGGGACGGTAGCCGATCGCGAAATCACCCCGGGAGAGTCAGTAAACGCTGAAAAACCGTTGATGAGTCTCTTAAATGACAGCCGCGTTTTTGCCACAGCCAATATTTACGAAAAAGACCTGAATCAAGTCAAACAGGGCCAGGAAGTCAGGGTAAAAGTCGCTAATTTACCCGATCGCACTTTCAATGGAGAAATCGCCTTAATTGGGTCATCCGTGTCAGGAGAAACGCGGGTGGTGCCGGTGAAAGCAGAACTAGATAATATTAACGGTGAATTAAAGCCCGGACTGTTTGCTGAGTTGGAGATTTTAACATACAAAACTGCCACAAATATTTTAGCAATTCCGAGTGCGGCGGTAGTGGATGTTAGCGGGAAAAAAACCGTTTACGTCCAAAATGGCAATGCTTATCAAGCGGTTGAAATTGAACTCGGTCAAACTGCGGGAGATTTAGTTGAAGTGAAGAGGGGTTTATTCGAGGGAGATTTGATAGTAACGCAGCGAGCACCTCAACTTTACGCACAATCTTTGCGCGGCGACAACAAGCCCTCAAAAGACGAGGAAAAGAAAAAGGCAACTCCAAAGGTAACAGAGGTTAATTTTCATAATTTACCCGTGTCTTTATGGTGGGCGGGAATAGGGGGAGGAGTTGCGATCGCATCTCTGACTTTTGCAGCAGGGGTTTGGTGGGGAAATCGGCGCGAAGAAAGTTCGGCAGCGGATTTTGTAACGGATGTAACGGATGTCAGGAAGAAGGCATAATACTGTAACTTTGTTAACTGTCAACAGTCAACAGTCAACTGTTTAAATATTCAGCACAATTCTTAGATGAGTAATTAACAGCCGCTGGCTAGTTTCGCCTTATCTCAGTTGGCGAAAGTTGGGAGTAAGATAGAATTACCAATTACCAATTACCTAACTAAATGTTCAGGACTATTGTAGTTGCACATACTCACTGCGGAAGTCCTAAGATGTTTAAGAAAAGTATCTTTACTCACATTCTCACCTCGTTCATCACTTTTTTACTGGTTGTTGCTTGCAGTCAAACCAATCAACCTACCACCACCACTAATACTCCGAGCAATACACCAGCAGCAGCTACACCCAATTGGGCCACTGCCCTTCCAATTGGAGCAGCATTCTCGCAAACCAGCAACTATGCTCTTTTAGCTCAAGAATCAGTGGGTGGTGTCAAAATTGCTGAGAAATATTTCAACGAGAGGGGAGGTGTTAATGGTACTCCTATTAAAATGGTGTTTCAAGACACTGGAGGAGATGAAGCAGGAGCCATCAACGCCTTCCAAACTCTAATTAATCAAGATCGAGTGGTTGGCATTGTTGGGCCATCATCTTCTCAGCAGGCATTTAGTGCCAATCCAATCGCAGAACGAGCAAAAGTGCCAGTCATTGGCGCATCGAATACTGCCAAAGGGATTCCTGAGATTGGTGAGTATATTGCGCGTGTCTCTGCACCTATTTCGCTTGTAGCTCCCAATGCAGTAAAGGCAGCGCTTAAGCTTAATCCTAAGATTAAAAAAGTCGCTGTCTTTTATGCTCAAAATGACGCTTTTACGACATCGGAGACAAAAATTTTCCAGCAAGCGATTAAAAACCAAGGGCTGGATATCGTCACCGTCCAAAAGTTCCAAACTACTGACACGGACTTCCAAGCTCAAATTGGTAATGCACTCGCTCTCCAACCCGACTTAGTTGTTATTTCAGGATTGGCAGCGGATGGAGGTAACTCGATCCGGCAACTGCGGGAACTGGGTTATCAAGGTACGATCGTTGGCGGCAATGGTTTGAACACATCTAATATCTTCTCGGTGTGTCAAGCACTCTGCGATGGTATTATCATTGCTCAAGCCTATAGTCCCGAAGCCCCAGGCGAAATCAATGCTGCCTTCCGCGATGCTTATGTAAAGCAAAGCAAGAAGGAACCACCGCAGTTTAGTGCTCAAGCCTTCACTGCCGTACAAGTATTCGTGGAAGCCTTGAAAGCTTTGGATAGTAAAACCAAACTCAGCGCGTTGTCATTGGCAGAGTTACGCACAAAGCTGAATCAGCAAATCCTAGCTGGAAAGTACAATACCCCTCTCGGTGAAATTTCCTTTACCCCTGAAGGTGAAGTTGTACAGAGCCAGTTTTACATTGCTCAAATCAAGATGGATGTAGATGGAAATAATGGCAAGTTCATCTTTTTGAAGTAAGTCAAAAGGGTACATCCCTATTTTGCAAAATAGTTGATTAATTTACCTACACGCAGAAATGCTCTACGATCGTTCTTCATCGAAAATATACGGCAGAGGTTTTTTACGCCCTTTGAATTTAGCGCGCATGATTACCCGTTCCGAGCGCTTTGGCGGTACTGGATTGTAGTCTATTTCGCCAATGCTTTCTACAGTTTGTGAGTAGTGTTTTGGTGCTTGCATAATAACTATTCTGATATCTTGCACTATTGTCAAGAACGGGCAAGATGCCCGTTCCACAAAGAATGACTTTTCTTGTGGAACAGGCATCTTGCCTGTTCCTAAACAAGTAATTGAGAATGGTGCAAGATGTGAGTATTGTTGTAAGCTGCATTGTCAAAAAAAATAGCAATACAGGTTATATCATTTTAGATTTTAGATTTTAGATTTTACATGACTTATGAATCCGGGTTGAAAGTTAAAATATTTCATCCTAATTTCATTTTTGGGTGTCAAGGTAAATAGAATGGCTATTTAACACTGTTCAGCCAAGGAATCGCGGGAAAAGCTACGGCAACCGGAGCCTTTAATATCTGCTAAATTTTATTGTTAAATAGTCGATCGCCTAACGGTGGCTAATAGTCATCACCTCTATAAAATCATAAAATGTTCAGCACAATTCTTAGATGGGTAATTAACCGCCGCTGGCTAGTCGTTATCGCCACCATTATTGTTAGTCTGTGGACATTTTCTATCATCCCCAAAATGTCCCTTGATGTCTTCCCTCCTTTTGCACCCCCGCAAGTCGAAATTCAGACGGAAGCACCAGGGCTCGCGCCGGAAGAAATCGAGTCTTTGGTAACACTGCCGATCGAAAGTGCGATTAACGGAACTCCTGGGGTGACAGCAGTGCGATCGTCTTCGGCTGTGGGTCTTTCTGCGGTTAAGGTAATCTTTGATTGGGGAACTGAAATTTATCAAGCGCGCCAGTTGATAACAGAACGGTTGCAGCAAGCACAAAGCAAACTCCCGGCTGGGGTAGAAACACCGCAAATTTCTCCCACAACTTCTCCTGTGGGCACTGTTATCACCTATGCTTTTACATCAGAAACTACTCCTTTGATGGAAGTGCGCCGTCTAGTTGACTGGCAAGTCACAAATCGGCTTTTGGCAGTGACTGGCGTTGCTCAAGTAGTAGCTTACGGCGGCGAAGAAAGGCAGTATCAAGTATTAGTAGAACCTGCCAAGTTAAAAGCTTTTAATGTGTCGTTGCAGCAAGTAGCTGAAGCGGCGGCTGCTGCGAATGTTAACGCGCCCGGGGGGTATTTAATTACGCCGGATCGAGAAACTTTAATCCGGGGGGTGGGGCGGATTGAGTCTCTGGAAGATTTGCAGCAATCGGCGATCGACTCTCGCCACGGAACGCCCATCAGAATTGCTGATGTAGCTGATGTCAAGATTGGTGCTGCAATCAAGCGGGGCGATGGCAGTTTTAACGGCAAAAAAGCTGTGATTGTGATGGTAAATAGACAGCCAGTTGCTGATACTCCGACGGTAACGAAAGCGGTTGAGGCAGCAATGGCTGAGGTGCAGCAAGCTCTGCCCAAAGATATTAAAGTTACTGTGACTTTTCGACAGGAAGAATATATTAATTCCTCGGTGGAGAATGTGCGATCGGCTTTAGTTGAAGGCAGTATTATAGTCACCCTTATTCTCATCCCGTTTTTGATGAATTGGCGCACTCTGGCGGTTGTTTTGCTGGATTTCTTTCTGACTTGGCTGTTGGCGCTGCTGGCGATGTATTGGCTGGGGCTGGGGCTGAATACGATGACTTTGGGGGGTTTGTCGGTGGCGATCGGCACTGCGATCGACGATGCGATCGTCTATGCCGAAAATACCTACCGCAATTTGAGAGAAAATGCGTCTTCTCTTCATCCTCGCCCGGTGATGGATGTGATTTTTGATGGCAGTCAGGAGGTACGCGATTCGTTAATTGGAGCGACTGTTATTGGCATTGTGGTGTTTTCGCCAATTTTTACTTTGCCCGGTGTAGAAGGTCGGATTTTTACGCCGATGGGGATTACTTATTTGGTAGTTGTGGTGATTTCTAGTCTGGAATCACTGTTAATATCTCCGGCCCTTTGCGCTATTTTGTTGCCTACCAAACGCATGAGTGGTAAAGAACCTTGGTTGCCGAGATTTTGCAAGCATATTTATCATTATTGTATCAGAATTTCAATGCGTTATTCGGCGATTATTTTAGCTTTTGCGGCTGCTAGTATAGTGGCTGTATTAATTATTTTGCCATCTTTTGGGCGGGTGTTTTTGCCGGAGTTTCAGGAGCAAACTTTGGTGAATACTATTATGCTTTATCCGGGGGTGTCTTTGGAGACAACAGATAGCGCGGCTTTTGCTATTGAAGATGCACTGAAGGATGATACCAGGTTTCAATACGTGCAAGTGCGATCGGGCAGAGCTCCGGGTGATGCTGATGCTGCGGGAGTTAATTTAGCTCACATTGATATAGGTTTGAGCGAGGTAGGGATGAAAAACAGGCCGCAAACTTTGGAAGCCCTGCGGCAGGAGTTTGGTAAATTGCCGGGAGTTGCACCAAATATCGGCGGTTTTATTTCTCACCGGATGGATGAGGTTTTATCTGGTGTCAGAAGTCAGATTGCTGTCAAAATATTTGGTCCGGATTTGGATCAACTTCGCAGCATCGGTGCCGAAGTTGAAGAGCAAATGAAAACTGTTGAGGGAATTGTGGATTTGCAACTCGAACCGCAGGTACCAGTGCCACAAATTCAAATTAAGTTTAACCGTCAAGCTGCGGGTAGATACGGTTTGAAAATCGGAGAGCTTTCTGAAATAATTGAGACTGCTTTAAACGGAAAAGTTGTTTCTCAAGTTTTGGAGGTGCAGCAAACTTTTGATTTAGTTGTTTGGTTGCAGCCTGAAGCGAGAAATAACTTAGAAACTATTCAGAATTTGTTGGTTGATACTCCAAGTGGCAATAAAATTCCCCTCGCCCAAGTTGCGACTGTCAAATACGGTACGGGCCCAAATACGATTAACCGTGAGAATGTTTCTCGCTTGATTGTGGCGGCGGCGAATGCTAAAGGTAGGGATTTGCGATCGGTTGTGAATGAAATTCAAGCTAAAGTCAAACGAGAGGTACAGTTGCCTTTTGGCTATTTTATCCAGTACGGCGGTCAATTTGAAGCAGAACAAAGAGCTTCGCAAAATATTATGATATTTAGTGCGATCGCCTTTTTGGTAATTACAGTATTGATGTACTTGTCCGTCAAGTCCCTTCCTTCAACTGCTATGATTATGATTAATTTGCCGATCGGATTAGTGGGAGGAGTAATTGCGGTAGCTTTGACTGGCGGCATCATCTCTGTAGCTTCCCTAGTTGGCTTTGTCACATTATTCGGCGTTGCTACCCGTAACGGCTTGCTTTTAGTAGACAACTACAACACTAAACTTGCTGAAGGACTGCCTTTTAAGGAAGCAATTATTAAAGGCTCAATGGAACGGCTGAATGCCATCCTGATGACCGCTTTAACTTCAGCTTTGGGTTTAGCACCTTTAGTATTTGAAGGTGGGGCGGGCAAGGAAATTTTGCAACCGCTGTCAGTAGTAGTTTTAGGAGGGTTATTTACTTCTACTGCCTTGACTCTGTTAGTTTTGCCAGCTTTGTATGCTCAATTTGGGCATTTTTTACGACCTCAACAACCTCAGCGAGTTATTGAAGACGGCAAGGTAGTTAATGTGTGATATTTTCTAATTATTGTCAGTCAGCAAGGAGTCAAACAAATGAAATCGCTTAAGTCAAATTTAATTGTTCTAGGTAGTGTCGGATTGCTGTTTTTGGGAGCTTGCAGTCAAGGCGACCAAGCAAGCGATCCAAATACCACTCCAGCCTCCCCTCCTGTCGCCTCTCAACCTGCGTCTTCGCCTCCCGCCACTGCTCCTGAAACAGCAACTAAAGGGGGGCAAGTTGTCAAGTCTGGAGCTTACTATTTAGAGTTTGTACCTGAAAAAGAAGCTACAGGAACTCATTTAGATGTTTTTTTGCAAAAAGGGGAGAAAAAGGAACCAGTTCCTAACGCCAAAGTGACGGCTCAAGTGCAGTTGCCGAATGGAAAGCAGCAAACCCTAGCTCTCAAGTATGATGCTGAGGGCAAACATTACGCTGTGGTGTTTCCCGGCAAAGATGCAGGAAGTTATCCCGTGAAAGTTACTGCGGATATTAACGGAGAAAAAGTTGACGGTCGTTTTACATTCAATCAATAGATAGCTGATGTCCTAATGCGCTCTAAGTTATACCAATTTTTTATGAGGCTGCATAGAATCCGATCCCCCCTAGCCCCCCTTAATAAGGGGGGGACAAGATTCCGATCAAAGTCCCCCTTCTTAAGGGGGATTTAGGGGGATCGAGATATGTGCAACTTCACATTAAATTGGTATTAGGGGCGAATTAGTTATTAGCAACAAACAACTGCCTCCTGCATTTCGACTACAAAGCCGATCGCGTTTCGATCGCACTTAATTTCTTATTTCGTTACCTGAGTTTTTTTTGAACGGGAAAAACACTCGACCTGCCAAACTTTGAAGGTAAATGCCACCGACGGTAATTAAAAAGACGAAATAAGCGATCGCCTGCACGACATAGAGCTTATCTGTGTAGCCAAATAGCGCACTCAACAACAAACCAGGAAACTTTTCTTCGGGAAGCAGTTGCGAGGTATTCCAGACGATTGGCCCGAGAATGCAAGAATGGATTTTAGTAAATCTTTCGTAATAGAAACACAGTGCGGCTGATTCGCGGTTTGTTTGCGATAAAATATTCATCGCGCTGTCAAAAATTCCCAAAGTAGATACCACTAAACCCGCTACAATGAAGAGCAATAAAATGCCCATATATTTGAAAAACAGGCGGATATTAATTTTGACTCCCCATTTAAACAGCAGGACGCCAAGTCCGGTGGCTGAGAGAATGCCAGCCAAAGCGCCGATTGCCGGAATAATCCCTTGTTGAAACTTGGCAACCACAAACAAAACGGTTTCAAATCCTTCGCGTAAAACGGCAATCAAAACTAAACTAAATACGCCCCAACCGGCATGAGAGTTGTACGTTAAGGCGGCACTCACAGCGCCTTCGACTTCGGCTTTCATAAATCGCGCTTGCTTGGTCATCCAAATCAGCATCCAACTCAGCATTGCGATCGCCACAAGCCCAAAAATTGCCTCTAGCAGCGACTCCATAATCGGTGCAAAAGGCTGATTGGATGCGGACAAAATTTGAATAGTCCAGCCGAAAAGTACACCTATCAAAGCGCTGGCAATAATTCCAACGCCAACACCGCCGAAAACCCAAGGACTTAAATAACTTTGTCCCGACTTTTTGAGACAAGCGAGAACGATTCCGACAACTAAGGCGGCTTCGACTCCTTCGCGGAGAGTAATTACAAATGTGGGCAATGCTTCGCCAAAATTCATTTTTTTAGTTGAGGTAATATCGGGAGGTAATTGGTAATCTTTTTACCAATTACCGTGGTTTCAGTTGACTTTTTTAAGAGGCGGGTTTGAGAACTTTTTGGCTGTCGCTTTCGATGGTTTTAACTAGCTGGTTGACTTGTTCGGTGGTTTTGACGGGGGCGGGGGGTGCGATCGCCGTTGGCCAACTTGTCTTCAGTTCTGTCATGTTAGCCACAATTGCTTTGTCAATTTCCGGGCTGGTTTTAGCCACTTGCTCGGCTATATCTTTGTACAGCATTTCCGCGTACATGACAAAACCCCGCGAATCTTGATATTCAATAATTGCGGAAATTTTGCCGTTAGCAACTGCGGCTCCGTATTCGGAATTAGCTGTATCTAGCAAGCCGTTAATCACTTGCAGCACGAATTTCGGATCTTTGCGCTGAGTTTCGGGAAGGGCGGCAATTGCTCCGTCAACTGCTTGCATTGATGTGTCAAATTCCGCCTTCACTTGAGCCGGATCTTTTGCACCTGCTTTAACTAAATCCTGCAATTTAATTAAAGTAGCCTTAAATTCAGGAATTTTACGCTCGTTTAGCTGATCTTCCACATCGGCATAAATTTCTTCGACTGGATGCCCGATGTGCGGTTCTGCCTGGTCTGGTTTGCCTTGATCCAATAGTTCTTTTGCTACGATAAGATGCCCTTTCATCAAGCCAAGTTTAGTCATGTAGTCTACATCTTTGGGTTCGCCTGTCAGCACCACATTTTCAATAGTTACCAAGTCTTTAATTTGGTCAAATTGGGCTTGAGTAATGACATTTTTTGAAACCAATTCTTCGACTTTTCCGTAAGGGCGGCTGGCTTGAATTTTGTTAGAAAGTGCCGGTACTCCTAACTTGGCTTCGAGTTTATCTAACTCTGAAAGAATGGCAGTATTGATGTTGATGCCGCCTTTGCCGCCGTGGTTCATGCTGTGACCGCTTGTGGATGCGGGACTGGCTGTAGCAACGGGTGAGGCGCTGCTGTCGGTGTTGCTGGCCGTGGGGGTGGAAGCGCAACCAGCCAGAGCAACGAGGATGGCTGTAGCGGTGGCGGTCGGTAATAAGCGAAAGGATTGTAACATGGCTGTTGCTAATTTTTACGTTATGTGCATTTCGACTCACAAGTTATTAAGAATAATTCTCAATTATTTGCGAGCTATTCATTCTACCTATTTGCGATCGAGCTTGTCAAATAATTTCATACTTTATTTGAATCGCTGCACCGTGGTAGCAGAATTTGGTTTAAGTGATGACTTCAAATACCCCCATGCAGCCTGCTTCGGCGATCGCATCTTGATGGGGATGAAACATATATTTTCCGGCGTAGCCGTAGGTGAATTCTAAAATATGTCTTTCAGCTACTCCCATTGTAATTACATCGGTTCTTTCACTGGGAGTCAAAGTCATTCCCGTGCGATATACGTCAAAAAAGTTGGCGTGCAGGTGAAAAGTCACGGCGGGTTCGTACTCAATCAGGTTGAGAACGTAAAGCCGGATTAGCTGATTTCGGTAAATAGGGATCGGGTTGTTCATGTAATAATTGGGCAACCCGTTAAAAGCGTAAAGTTCGTTTTTTTCGTCGTCGTTTACGTCGTATCCTCCCATGATTAATATGATTTCATCGGCGGGAGGACGGGGTTTTGGCGGATCAATGATGAACATTCCATAGAGTCCTTTACCTATATGGCGAGTTACAGGAGCAATATGGCAGTGATATAGATGCAATCCGTAAGGATTGGCATCGAATTCATAAATAAATACTGAACCGTTTTTTACTGGTTTAACGCCATCCATTTCGCTTGTATGAACGCCGTGAAAGTGCAGCGAATGAGAATGTCCGGCTTTGTTATAAAAAATGACGCGGATGCGATCGCCCTCTGTTGCCCTCAATGTCGGCCCCGGCACTCGATTGTTGACATTCCAGGTGTTGAAAGTGACGGCGCTGTTAAGTTGGACGATCGAAGAATTAGCTTCTAGGCGAAATTCCCGAACCGTGCGCCCGTTTTCGCGCGTCACCGTGCCGTAATCAAAATCCCGCGCAATTTGCATCGGGTTGATATTGCTGACGGTGAGTGCATCTGCGGGGATTGGCGGAATTCTCGCAACTGATGCCGGTTTGCGAGTCAAGTTTTGAAGTGCGATCGCGCCGCCCGCTACCCCAGCCCCAGCTATTCCTAGCTGTAGCAGTTGGCGGCGACTCCAGCGTCCCGGCTTTTTCATGGCGGGACGATCGGATAAATCTGTCATACTTATTGAAAATTTTTCTCAAATATTCACTCGTGGTTGATTATAAGACATTATCAGCTTGTTGTCAATTATTGTCAATAGTTCTCTTTTTCTGCGAATTCAGAAAATTTCATGCTGATTTCATCTCAGTATGTGATCTTAAAGATTGGGGTAGATGCTGCCGATCGCTAACAATGTATAAGGATTTACCGCTATAAATTAGAGTTATGAGAGTTTTGCTAGTTGAAGATGAGCCAGATTTAGGGAAAGCGATCGATCGCACTTTAAAGCAGGAAAAATATATAGTTGATTGGGCTTTGGATGGCAGTGAAGCTTGGGAATATTTAGACAGTCACTGGATGCAATATAACCTGGCTATTTTTGACTGGTTGCTACCAGGATTGTCAGGGTTGGAACTGCTGCGGAGATTGCGTGCTAAAAATAGCGCACTGCCCGTATTGATGCTGACAGCAAAAGACCGAATGGAAGATAAAGTTGCGGGACTAGATGCCGGAGCTGACGATTATTTAGTCAAACCGTTCGGGATGGCGGAACTGTTAGCAAGATTGCGGGCTTTGCAAAGGCGATCGCCCCAAATTCAACCGCAACAGCTACAGGTAGGAAATCTGGTTTTGCACTGCGGAAATCGAACTGTGTGCCATCTCGATCGAAGTGGTAACAGCCAGATAATTTCTCTAACAAACAAAGAGTTTCAACTGCTAGAATACTTTATGAAACATCCCAACCAAATTATCACCACTGACCAAATTCGGAATCAGCTATGGGAGGCGAGTGCAGATAGCTTTAGCAATGTGGTAGCAGCTCAAGTGCGCTTGCTGCGGCGCAAACTTGAGTCTGTTGGCGGCGCTAATTTAATAGAAACCGTTCACGGCGTCGGATACCGCATGAGAAATTAAAGCTGTAGGGGCAACAGCGGGCGGATTATATCTCGTTTCCAGTATCTGGCTATAATATAGAAAACTCGATCGGAAAAATGACTGCCATGAAAGATTTAATCCAACAAGAGTTAGAAAAGCTCGATATAGCACAACTCAAACAAGTATTTGAATTTATTGCTTTCCTGAAATTTCGTGCCAAATTAGTTACTATTCCAGCAATCGATGAAACTAACTTAGCTGCACTCTACAGCGAATTTGCCGAAGAAGACCGACAACTTGCGGAACTCGGAATGAGCGAATATGCAGAACTCCTAAAACATGAGGATTTGGCATAAAATTCAAATATAAAAAATGTATTTTTCGCCTGCAAACTTTTATTTTAATAGGACTTATGCAGGGGTGTCAGAAACCAGATTATTTAGCCTTATTCTCTCTTTGTTCCTCCTCTGCGTTCTCTGCGCCCTCTGCGGTAGATAAAAAAAGTAGATAAAAAAATATTATCTTCAACTAATTACCAATTACCAATTACTAGCAATATATGAAAGGTGAATCAAAATAAACTCTTTAACCGAACTCGCTGGCAATTAGCCATTTCCTATGCAGCAGTAATGGGTTTGATTTTAAGCTTGTTGGGATTTGGTGTATATAAGGCGATCGCCCACGCTCACTGGGTAGCCATAGACCGGGAATTAGAATCCGTAGCGGGGACGCTACACGACAGCCTAGAACTCAAATTGCAGCAGCCCGGACGCTTGGAGCCTATAGTCAACGAACTTTTACCCAACCTCCGCCTAATGGGAGTTAAAGGCATTACAGAACAGTTGCCAAGCCGCCATATTTTAAGCGCTATCAACCAAGGCTATTACTATATTCGTTTATTTGATTATTCCGGTAAATTAATTGCTACGGCTGGCGATTATCCAGAAGAATTACCAGCCGGATTTAACTCCCAATACTGGCAAACAATAACTGATACCAAAGGCAATGTTTATCACCAAATTTCTGTAGCGCTACATACCCAAACACAGCAAGATTGGGGATATTTTCAAGTTGGGCGGAGCCTGCAAGACTTTAATGATTATCTCAGTACAGTGAAATGGGTTTTGAAATTAGGATTGCCTACAGCATTGATTCTGATAGGGTTTGCTAGTTGGTTGTTGGCAGGATTGGCCATGAAACCGATTTACTCTTCCTACCGACAGATTCAACAGTTTACGGCCGATGCCGCCCACGAATTGCGGACGCCTTTAGCGGCTTCGCAGGCGACTGTAGAATCAGCACTGTTGACGCCTCAATTAGATGAAAAAGAGGCGAGGGAAATTTTGCGGACGATCGATCGCCAAAACCGACGACTGACTCAGTTAGTGGCTGATTTGCTGCTACTGGCTCGCATGGATAATCAAGTGATACGCGATCGCCCTCAATTGTGTTGTTTGAATGACCTGGTTAGCGATTTAGTAGAGGAATTGGCAGCTTTGGCGATCGCCTCAAAGGTAGCCCTAACATCCGAAATGCGCGTACAGCAGCAATTAAATGTTGTCGGCAATTCCGACCAACTTTATCGCTTAGTTGCTAATTTAATTGTTAATGCCATTCAATACACTCCGGCGGGCGGGAAAGTAACAGTTATTTTAGATTGCAATCACATCGAGGCGATCGTTCAGGTTCAAGATACCGGTATTGGGATCGCGGCGGCAGATTTAGAGCGAATATTCGATCGATTTTACCGAGTCAACAGCGATCGATCGCGCCATACTGGCGGTTCGGGACTGGGATTGGCGATCGCCCAAACCATTGCCCGGGCACATCGTGGCAGCCTCAGCGCCAGCAGCGAATTGGGGCAGGGCGCTACTTTCCTGCTGCGGTTGCCTTTGTGAGCTACTATGTGAGGGAAACTGACATCTTGCACCATGCTCAAGAACAGGCTTTCCTGCCTGTTCCACAAAGAGTGATTCTTGTTGTGGGGTGGGCATCCTGCCCGCCAGTCAAAGGCTGATTGAGAGTTGTGCAAGATGTGGGGAAAACCGAATCATCTTTTTGTGGTAATCCCTTTTGCAGAAGAGAGCACGATCGCCGAAAATCATTAAATAGCTATTTCTAAGCAATTAGCAGTCATCAGAGAGAAAAATTATGACAGTTTTAGAACAGGGAACAATCTCAATCCATACCGAAAATATTTTCCCGATTATCAAGAAGTCGCTATACACTGACCACGAAGTCTTCTTGCGGGAACTAATTTCTAACGGCGTCGATGCCATTGCCAAACTCAAAATGGTTTCCCGTTCCGGCGAATACGGCGGCGACATGGGCGAACCGCAAATCACCATAGCGATCGACAAAGAAAACAAAACCCTCTCAATTTCCGATAACGGCATCGGCATGACCGCCGATGAGGTAAAAAAATACATCAACCAAGTCGCTTTCTCCAGCGCAGAAGAATTTATTCAAAAATACCAAGGCAACGGCGACGACGCAATCATCGGTCATTTCGGTCTAGGTTTCTACTCTTCTTTCATGGTGGCGAAGAAAGTAGAGATTGATACTCTTTCTTACCAAGAAGGCTCCCCAGCAGTACACTGGTCTTGCGACGGGTCTCCCGCTTTTGAACTATCAGAATCTTCCCGCACGGAACGCGGCACTACTATTACTCTTACCCTCCAAGACGAAGAACAAGAATATTTAGAACCCAGTCGCATTAAGCAGTTAATCAAAACTTACTGCGATTTCATGCCAGTTCCCATCAAATTTGAGGGAGAGGAACTCAACAAGCACAAAGCAATTTGGCGGGAATCAGCCAGTAATTTGCAAAAAGAAGATTACTTAGAACTTTACCGCCACCTTTACCCGTACCAAGACGAGCCGCTGCTGTGGGTACACCTGAATACAGATTATCCTTTTATTGTCAACGGGATTCTTTATTTTCCAAAACTGCGCCCGGATGTCGATGTTACCCAAGGCAATATTAAGCTATTCTGCAACCAGGTTTTTGTCAGCGACCACTGCGAAGAAATTATCCCGAAATTCTTGATGCCGCTGCGGGGCGTTATTGACAGTACCGACATTCCGCTGAACGTTTCTCGCAGTTCTTTGCAAAGCAATCGCACTGTGCGGAGAATCGCTGATTATATTGCGAAAAAAGTGGGCGATCGCCTGAAAGAAGTCTACCGCGACGACCGTAACGAATACATCCGCTGCTGGCAAGATATCGGCACTTTTGTCAAGTTCGGAACTCTCAACGATGACAAGTTCAAAAAGCAAGTCGAAGATATTTTAATCTACCGCAGCACCTACGAACCAACAGCCGAGAAGCCAGAAACTGTAACGCCCGAAGTTCAGGTGCAAAGTGAGGAAGGAGATTTGTGGCAGGATGTGACTCCGAAGTCGGAAACTTCTACTTCGACGCAACCTTACACGACGCTGAAAGAGTATTTGGAACGCAATCAAAAACGCCACGAAAATCGCGTGTTTTATTGTACCGATCCTGCCTCTCAAGCAACTTACGTGGCAATGCACAAAAGCCAAGGTTTAGAAGTGCTGTTTATGGATTCTTTCATCGACACGCACTTTATCAGCTTCCTGGAACGAGAACACTCAGATGTCAAATTCTCGCGGGTTGATTCCGACATCGACGAAACGCTAATTGACAAAGAGAAAGAAGCGGAAATTGTCGATCCGGCGACGAATAAAACTCGCAGCGAACAAGTTAAAGAAATGTTCCAAAAAGCTCTCAATAAGCCGAAAGTGAACATTCGCACAGAAGCTTTGAAGTCTGACTCTGCGGAGGCGACGCCACCTGCGATCGTACTTTTACCGGAAGATGTGCGCCGGATGCGAGACATGACGGCGCTTTTGCGGCAGCAAGCGGCCGAATTCCCCGAAGACCACGTTTTGCTGGTGAATACGTCTCACCCGCTGATTCAAAATCTGGCGAGTTTGAGTCAGGGTGCGATTATTCAAGGCGGCGGGGAATCTCCGTCAAGTCAGTTGGCGAGTATGATTTGTCACCACGTTTACGACTTGGCTTTGATGGCCCAGAAGGGTTTCGATGCTGAAGGGATGAAGGATTTTGTCGAGCGATCGAATCAAGTCTTGACAAAGTTGACTGAACGTGCAATGTAATTAACCCCCCCAACCCCCCCTTGCTAAGGGGGGGAGTAAGAGTTTATTTCTATTGGTAAAGGGATAAGTCAAGCCTTCTTCCTTCTTCCTTCTTCCTTCTTCCTTCGGGTATAATAAAAGGCTGCACGCAAAAAAACGGTAATCTGGAGGGCAATATGTCACGGAAATGTCAGCTAACGGGAAAGAAGGCGAATAACGGTTTTGCAGTTTCTCACTCGCACCACCGCACTCACAAATTGCAAGACGCTAATTTGCAGTGGAAGCGGGTTTGGTGGCCGCAGGAGAAGCGCTGGGTAAGATTGCACCTTTCTACAAAAGCAATTAAAACCTTGCAACACAAGGGTTTGGAAATCATGGCGAAGGAAGCTGGAATTAACCTGTACAAGCTTTAAAAAACTTGGCTAAATTAAAATGAGGGCGATCGCACATTTGAGAGTGCGATCGCCCTTATTTTTAGAGAAAAACTTTTACTAAAGCTATTTTCGGCATTGCAGTAAATAAGTAGTCATCTGACCTTTGCCTTTAACTTCGATAGCGCCGCGGTTTTCAAAGAAATACTTTTCTCGCAACTGCTGATAAGTTGTCTCTGTTACGTGAATGCACCCCGGCAAGCCGTGAGATTCCATGCGGGAAGCAGTGTTAACGGTGTCTCCCCATAAATCGTAAATAAATTTTTTAATTCCAATAACTCCGGCAACAACCGGGCCGCTGTTGATGCCGATTCTGATGCTGAAATCTTGATTGTGGGTATTGCTGAAGTCAGTAATTGCCTGCTGCATATCCAAAGCCATTTCTGCGATCGCCTCTGCATGATCCCTGCGGGGCATGGGCAGCCCTCCAACTACCATGTAAGCGTCGCCAATCGTCTTAATTTTTTCCAAACCGTGCCTTTCTGCTAGGTTGTCAAATGTCGAAAAGATGTCATTCAGCAAGGCAACTAATTCCGTTGGAGAAACTCGCGAACTGAGTTGAGTAAAGCCTACTATGTCCGCAAATAAGACAGTAACATCAGCAAAAGTGTCTGCGATCGTACTGTCTCCCCGCTTCAACCGATTCGCTATTTCTTCAGGCAAAATATTCAACAGCAAGCGTTCTGATTGTTCCTGTTGAACTCGCAGTGCACTTAAAGTCTCATTCAGAGCATTAGTTCGTTCTTTCACTCTAAACTCTAACTCGTCATTCAGCTTTACAAGCTGCATTTCAGCCCGCCTGCGTTCTGTGATATCCGTACCGATTGCCAGCATTCCCGCGAACTTTCCTGCCGCGTCAAACAGCGGTTTATTTGCCCACGATACCCAAACCCGCTCGCCGCTGCGCCGGATACTTTCATTTTCATTTCGCGTATATTGTTCTGGGTTTTCCAAAATATCTCTCAACTTTGCTGCCAAGTCATTTCCTCTTGTATCTCTCTGGGGAATAATTGTTCCCACGGCGTTTTTGCCAATTATCTCTTTTTCATCGTAACCAAAAAACTTCTGTGCAAATTCGTTAAAAAAAGTAATATTTCCTCGCCTATCTATTTTTAAAATAATGCTGTTAGCATTTTCCACTAACTCCCGATACTTAATTTCGCTTTGCCGCAGCGAATCCTCAGCAGAGGCGCGTTCCGCTACTGTCGCCGCCAACAGCAGCGATGTAACTACAATTACGCTCATAAAAGCCTGTAAAAATAAGATTGCCTGATTGATATTTTCCGCTTTTGCAATAAAGGGGCCACCTCCCTGAGAACCGCCCCAAATTGCGATACTGGATACAATGAAAGATGCTAAAACAGCCCCACCCTGGCCGAATTGAATGGTTGCCCAAATTACCAAGGGAAATGGCAAGTATTCGAGGGGATAACCGGAGAGATTACTTTCACTTTTTGAGTTGTAAACTAGCCAACTGACTGTTACTAATAACAGCAGGCATATTCCGGCACCGATACGATTTAGAATTGTTTTAGAAGCTGTATTTTGTGAGGGGCTGGGCGCTGGCTTGTGGTTATATATAATCAACAGCATGGGAGTAAAAATTAAAACTCCTAATGTATCTCCAAGATACCAATTCCACCGAATGTGCCAATATTCGCTCCAGTCAACTAAACCAGTTACACAGAGGCGTAGCGTGCCGAGAGTACAGTTGATTTGAGTGGCAACTACAGCACCGCAGAAAACTAAGTTTACTACATCTATGAGCCGTTCTAGTGACGGGCGAAACTTGAGTTTCTGCAACAAACTAAATGCGATAAAAGCTTGCATACAAGCACTTAATGCAGATATTAATCCACTTATCAAGGAGACTTTTTGGTTAAAAATATCGAAAAAGAAGACGCCTAAAGCTATTCCAGGCCACACCTGCCGCCCAAACAATAAAAGTGCAGCTTGTGCAATTCCTGCGGGTGGCCAGACGCACGTACCTAATTTATTTATGCCAGGGATTGAAACTGCTATTTTTGCTCCTAAAGCGTAAGCCAAAGCAATGGCAGTTACTTTTGCTAAATATTGCCAATTTCTAGATTGAGAAAATTGCAAAAACTGATTTTTTGGGGAAACCATACTCAGTGTTATATTCTTAATTAACTATAGCAACCGCGCCCGAAGATTAGGAAATTATTAATTATGAAACATGACTTTTTATATTGCTTCTTCCTTCTTCATTCTTCCTGATGCTATAACTTTATCCCTGTCAGAAAATAAGTGTTCATCTGGCCTTTGCCTTTAACTTCGATCGCGCCGCGACTTTCAAATACATACTTGTCCTGCAATATATCATAAATTGCAGAGGTGACTTGAATGCACCCCGGCAAGGCGTGGGATTCCATGCGGGAAGCGGTGTTAACGGTGTCTCCCCATAAATCGTAAATAAATTTTTTAATACCGATTACTCCGGCGACGACAGGGCCGGTGTTAATCCCAATTCTGATGCTAAAATCTTGATTGTGGATATTACTGAAGTCAGTAATTGCCTGCTGCATATCGAGGGCCATTTGGGCGATCGCCTCTGCATGATCGTTGCGGGGCATCGGCAGCCCTCCTACTACCATGTAGGCATCGCCAATAGTCTTAATTTTTTCCAATCCATGCTTTTCTGCTAGGCGATCGAATGTGGAAAAAATGTCGTTAAGCAAGGAAACTAATTCGGGCGGAGAAATTTGGGAACTAATTTGGGTAAAACCGACTATATCTGCAAATAATACTGTTACTTCGGCAAAAGTATCGGCGATGATGCTTTGGTCTTGTTTTAATCTGTCGGCAATGGGTTGTGGTAAAACGTTTAACAGGAGACGATCGGATTTTTCTTGTTCTAAGCGCAAAGCTGCTTCAGCTTGTTTGCGAGTTGTGATATCTTGAACAGTACCTTCGTAATAAAGCAAATTTCCGTAGGAATCGCGCACTGTATAAGTATTTTCCGAAATCCAAATTATGCTGCCATCTCGGCGGTAAACTTGAGATTCAAAATCCGATACTTTGCCTTGTTCTTCTATTAAGCGGACAATTTCTGCCCGGCGTTCGGAGTCAACATAAAGCTGTTGGCTAATATCAGTTAATGTGCCGACCAATTCCTCGCGTGAACTGTAACCGTAAATGCGAAGCAAAGCAGGATTGGCGCTGAGATATTGCCCATCTGGGGTAGTTTGAAAAATGCCGACGATCGCATTTTCAAAAATGCTGCGGTATTTTTCTTCAGCTTGCCGCAGCGCTTCTTCAGCCCGCTGCCGTTCTCGCGCTTCCATTGCGAAAGTTACAGAGTCTGCTAGAGAAACAGCGAAACTTTGTTCTTCAATCGTCCAAAAGCGGGGCATTCCTACGTGTTCTAAACAGAAAACTCCTGCTGTTTCTCCGCCTATTTGAATCGGCGTATCTAGCATAGAAGTGATGCCCAAGGGAATTAGGTAAGATTCCGCAAATTCTTTAGTTCTAAAATCGTTTTGCGCGTCAAATGCAGCAATTGCGCGTTCTTCTCGCAGTGTTTGAAAATAGACAGGATAGTCTGCTGCTGCTAATTTCAAACCGTGTGAGTGCTGGTTGAGAGTGCGATCGAACAAATCCAGGCACTCCATCTTGGATTTAGTGCGATCGTACAGCCAGACGCTCGATCGGGCAACTTCCAGAGTACGGCTAGCAGTTTGAGTTATTTCTTGAAGCGCTTTGGTTAAGTCGCCTTGATTCAGCGCTTTATTTTTGGCTAAATCAATTAATGCCGATTTCTGTTTCTGTAGCTGAAGTTCGCTTTGTTTCAGGGCATTTGTCCGTTCTTCAACTCGGATTTCCAGCTTTTCATTCAGCTTTTGCAGCGCTATTTCAGCTTTTCGGCGATCGGTGATATCTGTGCCGATGCAGAGGATGCCCAAAAGTTTTCCCGCTGCATCAACCAACGGTTTATTTGCCCAAGATACCCAAACGCGATCGCCACTGCGCCGCATATTTTCATTTTCATAGCTGGTAAAGCGATCGGGATTTTGTAAAAGTTGACTATAAACCAACTCTAAGTTATTCCCTTCCATGTCCGTCTGTGGAATAATGGTTCCCAAGGCATTTTTTCCCAGAATTTCTTCCTCCTTGTAACCAAAGAATTTTTCGGCAAATTCGTTAAAAAAAGTAATATTGCCGTCAGCGTCCAGTTTCAGAATAATACTGTTAGCATTTTCCACCAATTCTCGATATTTAATTTCGCTTTCCCGCAGAGAATACTCTGCTGATGTGCGTTCAGCTACTGTCGCTGCCAATAACAGCGAGGTAATCGTAATTACACCCATAAAAGCTTGCAAAAACAAGATAGCCTGATTAATATTGTCGGCTTTGGCTGTGAAGGGCCCACCTCCATGAGAACTGCCCAAGATTGCGATGATTGAGACAATAAATGATGCTAGAACAGCGGCTCGCTGACCGAATTGAAGCGCCGCCCACATGATCAAAGGAAATGGCAAATATTCCAGGGGATAACGAGAAATAGCAGCTTGATGTTTCGACTCAAAAACCAGCCAGCTCACCCCAATTAATAAGATTAACCATACTACCCGCTCAATTAAATAATTTTTATGGGGTTCTGTTGGTATTTTTAAACGATCGGCGGTTACTTTAGGACGAAGAAAAATTAAAATCAATGGAGTGATAATTAAAACTCCCATTGTGTCTCCTAACCACCAATTCCATCGAGCAGACCAATATTCGCTCCACTCTATTTTTCCCGCTAAATATAGGGAAAATGCGCCAATAGTGCAACTAATTTGAGTAGCAATTAGACCGCCAAACAAGATTAAATTAATTACATCTTTCAAGCGCTCGATAGAGGGACGAAACCGGAACCAGCCCAGGACAATTACGGCAAAAACCGCTTGCAGAATCGCCCCGGCGTTTCCCCCCACCCAAAGTGCAAATATCTGTTCACTTGGGTTAACCAAATTGAGCAAAAATGTACCCAAAACTATGGCAGGCCAGACTTTACTCCCAAACAATAAAAGTCCAGCTTGGGCAATTCCTGCGGGTGGCCACACCGAGGCAGCAAAGGGATTGACACCTTGAATTGAAATTGCTAGCCTCGCCCCCACGGCGTAAGCGACAGCAACGACAGTTACTTGGGCTAAGTACCGCCCAATTCGGGATTGAGGGAATCGCAGAAACTGATTTAGGTTCAGATTCATACCGAGTTTTAAGTTTTAGGGAATTTCACATCAGAAGGAAGAGGGAAGTTCGGCAACGGATTATGTAACGGATGTAACGGATGTAACGGATGTAATGGATGTCAGGAAGAGGGAAGGAGGAAGAGAAAGAGGGGAGCTAATGTAGCTGTACACCGCGCACATTGCGAGCCTAAATGTAGGTGCGCGGTCGCGCACCTTACCAATTATAAAGGCTTAGTTGATGGCGGCTTCAATCCACTGTTTTAAAGTAGAATTTACTTCATCAATGAGAATTTCCTGTGATTTGTGAGTTGCTCTTTCCACGACTTCAACTTTGCCTGCTTTCAGCGAACGGCCCGGAACAATGCGATAGGGAATGCCAATTAAATCAGCATCTTTAAATTTGACTCCGGCTCGTTCATCGCGGTCATCTAGTAACGTTTCAATGCCCGATTGGTTAAGTTCTGCATAGAGTTTTTCGGCGACTTCTACTTGTTGGGCGTCGGAAATATTCGGGATGCTAATGATGGCGTGATACGGGGCGATCGCCACTGGCCAAATTATCCCGTCTTTGTCGTAGGATTGTTCTACAGCCGATTGAGCTAGCCGCGACACGCCGACGCCGTAGCAGCCCATAACAAAGGGCATTTCTTCGCCTTGTTCGCTGGTGTAGGTAGCGCCCATTGCTTGGGAGTATTTGGTTCCTAATTGGAAGATGTGGCCGACTTCGATGCCTCTGGCGCTTTGCAAGGTTTGTTCGGGGTTGTGCACTGCCCGATCGCCCTTTTTGGCTGTTCTGACACCCACAACCGTTGCTGGTAGAGGAAATTCTTTGTTCCAATTAGCACCGACAACGTGGTATCCTGATTCGTTTGAACCAGTGACAAAGTTTGTCAGGTCAACTGCAGTGCGATCGACCAAACGCAAAAACTTAGAGTTTACCTCCTTGCTGCCAGCGATATAATCATCAGCAACATCGGGAGCCATATAACCGAGAGGTAAAGATTTAGCAGCCCATTTCCGCTGAGCTTCCGCATCGGGAACAGTCAAAAATAAAACAGTTTTAGCTTGATAATTGCCCGCTAACTTCGTCAACTCATTCAGCAACTTTACCTGATTCACATCTTGGTCGCCGCGAATGCTTACCAATACCAAAACAGTCATGCCATTGTCGTAAACAGCTTGGTAAAGCACATTTTTGACAACTTGAGTCGGAGAACATTTCAAAAATTTGCAAAGTTTATCAATTGTTTCAGTTCCCGGTGTTTCCCGCTTTTCAAAATTTGCAAAGGGCGACGGTTCCACATCCGCAGGCATCGATACAGCCTTTTCCACATTAGCGGCATACTGACCATCTTCAGTATAAAGAACTTCATCTTCTCCCGCTTCAGCCAACACCATAAACTCTTGAGAACCAGAACCGCCAATTGCTCCCGAATCAGCATCTACTGCTCGAAACTGCAAGCCGGATCGGCGCAGCATATTGCTATAAGCTTGAGCCATATCCTGATAAGTTTTTTTCAGACTTTCTTCGTTAGTATGGAAAGAATAGCCATCTTTCATAATGAATTCGCGGCCGCGCATCAACCCAAAACGCGGGCGAATTTCATCGCGAAACTTAGTTTGAATTTGATATAGATGTACAGGCAATTGCCGATAGGAACGAATCATATCTTTAGCAATTGTAGTAATTACTTCTTCGTGAGTTGGGCCCAGTCCCAATTCTCGCTGCTGCCTGTCTGTCATGGCAAACATAATACCTTCAGCTTGAGTATAGGTATCCCACCGGCCAGATTCCCGCCACAAATCGGCCGGTTGCAATTGCGGGAGGAGACATTCTTGAGCGCCGGTAGCGTCCATTTCTTCGCGCACAATTTGAGATACTTTTTTGAGAACTCGCCACATTAAAGGTAGATAAGCGTAAATTCCGCTACCGATGCGCCGGATGTATCCGGCACGGAGTAATAATTTGTGGCTAGGAATTTCTGCTTCTGCCGGGTCTTCGCGCAGGGTAACAAAAAGCATTTGAGATAGTCGCATGGCTGATTTCCTTAAAATACCGGATGAGTGTAATTTTAGATTAACTTCTGATATTATCAGAACTAAGCCCGATTTGATTAAATATATGAATAAAATTTTGCAAAACTACCAAAAAGGTATGGCAGCATTTGATGATTGTCACTCTCCTACTGTGCAATCTCAGTGGCTTGCCTTAAAAGATGAAATAGGAGAATTTGTTCGAGAACCTAATTTAAGCGAAATTTGGGATATTGTTCATGCTGCTGGTCGATTGCTTTACAAACTAATCGGAATTCCCTTATATTTACTGGCCTATCCTACTGTTCGCAAACACAGTCAACGTTTCGAGGAGTACGGCTGTATTCGCAGCATTCGCAACTGTCAGGGTAAATGCTGCGGCAAAAAATCGTAGGGTACGCTGCGGCGCACCTAATATCATGTTTGTTGAATGACGCGCAATTACATTCTAATGACTGGATTAAAAAAACAATGCAACTTGAGGCAAGCGCCAAACCCATATCCAGTAACTAATTCCCACTCTCAAATCTAAAATCGCATGACCAGATTTATTCACGACCAATTTGCTAAACAGTATTTGAAAGAACTATTAACCCCTCTCGGTAATGTAGAAACCAGCCGGGATGTTGCTGGAGAAGTAAGGCAGGTTGACGTTTTATTTTCCCCGAAAGCAGAACCGGAAGTCGAAGCAACAGCCCTCGGCATTTTGGGTCAAATCGCAGCAAAACCCGCTGTATTTGAACCCTTCCGCAGCCCTGTCCAAATCGGAGAAATTCGCAGTTGTCTGGGCAAACTCTTCGATATCCACGGGGAATTTGAACGCGCCGCAGTTAGAGAAAATACCCGGATTGCAGAGGCAGACTTGCCCCAACTTTGGATACTGTCGCCGACTGTTTCCGACACGATATTAGCTGGATTTGGAGCGATTCCCGAACCGGAAAATTGGGTAAGTGGAGTTTATTTTATGGGCCCATCTCTGAAAGCAGCGATTATTGCCATTCACCAACTGCCCCGCACGCCAGAAACGCTGTGGCTGAGAGTTTTGGGGAAGGGAAACGTGCAGAAGCAAGCTATTGCCGAATTGAGAGAGTTACCCTCAGATAATGTCTTTCGGTTGAATGCGTTAGAATTGTTGTACAACTTGCGAACTATTTTAGAAGTTCGCCAAGACATAGATCGAGAAGATAGGGAGTTAATTATGGAACTGTCACCCCTCTACTTGCAACGGTTGGAAGATGCAACTCAGCGAGGTATCCAGCAAGGTATCCAGCAAGGTATTCAGCGCGCTCAACGCCTGATGGTTGAGAGTATGCTACAAGTGAAATTTGGCGAAATAGATGAAGAATTAGCCCAAATAATCGAGCCTTTGATTCAGCTAGAACCCCTCGATCGCACGCGACTAATTAGGCAGCTCGATCGCTCTGAATTGCTAGCTCATTTTGAACAAAAAAATCAACCGGAATCCTGAGTCAGCAGCGCACTCTACAATCGGTAGGGTGCGCTCAATATCAGTTTACTATTTATTATCGACAAAATCTGGAGTTAATTATGGAACTATCACCCCTCTATTTACAACGGGTTGAAGAAGCAACTCAGCGAGGTATCGAGCAAGGTATTCAGCGAGGTATCGAGCAATGTATTCAGCAAAGCAAACGCGAGATTCTTGAGAGTATATTATTACAAGTAAGATTTGGCGAAATAGATGAATAACTAGCCCAAATAATCGAGCCTTTTATTTAACTAGAATCTCTGGAAATCACGCGACTGAGTATGCAGCTCGATGATCGCAATTACTCGCTCGTTTTGAGCCTGAAAATCCAACGGAATCCTAACTCGGTAGCACACTCTACGATATGTAGAGTGCATCACATCGCACTTTACTACTATTGATAATTGGTGGGTATTGCCCCCGCATCAAACTTGCCAGTTTTATGCGAACTCTGCTGCTACCAATCCCTTAAAAAGTAATTTCTGACTTTAGACGGATTTATTTTTTAGCTTCCAGAGCCATAATAAGCAGTAAGGATGAGATCACTATAGAACTGATTTACCACTCATCCCAATGTCACTAATAAGGGCTTCCGTAAGATAAAGCCGAACCCAAACAAAACCTCATCTAAAGATTACAAACACCCCTAGAAAAAAGTTGGGGGCAATTTTCGCTATGCCGAGTTAGGCATAAAAATTAAGGAGGTAAATTATGTTTCAAAGCGAGTTATTAATGTCGCTGTACACTCCAAAACTCGATAGGGGCCAAATGCCAGTAGAAATGCCAGTACAAATGCCAGTAGAAATAGATGTGCCATTTGACCACCCCGATATCGGAGGGCTGATGTTTTTAAGCCCTCAGTTTTTCGTGGCCTTAATCGCCGGAGTCATTATGGCTTTCGGCTTCCAATTCCTGTTAACCAATTTCTCAATCGCCGCCAAAATATCAAATTGGGACGAGGCTTTACCCGACGATGACGATGATGATGAGTCCGAAAGTTTAGGCAAAAAAGTTCGGAAAATCGAAGGTTTAGTCGGGGGTTGGATTTTAGTCACCGTTAACCTGGCTTTATTTTTGGCTTGTTTTCTGGCAGTCAAACTAACTTCAATTGCCAGCGTAGACGGAGCGGCAATTATTGGTGTGGTCATCTGGGCGGCGTACTTTTTAACCCTAGTGTGGCTCGGTTCTAGCGCCGTCGGTTCTATGATCGGTTCCTTGATAAAAACCGCTTTTTCGGGCGTTCAAGGCATCATGGGTACTGCGGGTGCAGCGATCGGCGGCAAGATGGCTAGCGACCAAATGGTCAATACTGTAGAGGCATCTGTGGCCGCTGTACGCCGCGAATTGAGTTCGGCGGTAGACCCGGATAGCATTCGCGAAACACTGCAAGATTATGTGGGTTCTTTGCAGTTACCGAAGCTAGATGTTAAGGAAATTCGCGGTCAATTTGAAAAGTTGCTGGGCGATGCAGATATCAAATCTCTTGCGGGAAGCGACGTTCTGAAGAATGTTAACCGCCAGACTTTTGTGGATTTAGTTAAGAGTCGCACAGACTTTTCTCAAGAGGAAATAACTCAAGTTGCTGACCAACTCGAAGGCGTTTGGAAGCAAACTTTCGGCAAGCAGCAAGAGCAGAAAGACCCGAATTTAGAGTTGGTTGATTTTCTCAAGTTTGCCGCTCCCGATTTGCTGAAGTCTGACGAACTCAACGCCAAGCTGTCTCAAATTCTCGAAAGTAGGGAAAACAAATCGGAATCCAGCAGCCCCATGAAGCGAGCGATGCAGTTGGGTGTGGAAGCTCTTGTGGGTACTGTTTTGTCGCGGACAGATTTGTCTGATTTGGATGTTGAAAAAATCACTGGTCAGTTGCAGCAACTGACAGCCAAAGGGACGGAACAAGCTAAATCTTTGGCTTCTAAGGTGGGCGACAAAGTGCCTGCGCTGCCTTTCAATACAGCTAAGGCTGATGTGGAAAACTACTTGATGAATGCCCAACCTTGGCATCTCAACCGGGAGACAATCAAGCAGGAATTTAGGGATGTGATTTACGACCCGGAAGCTTCTCCTGGGGCGGTTTTGCGCCAGTTAGAAATGTTTAATCCTGATTATTTTGTAGGGATTCTGGGCCGCCGTGAGGGGTTTGCTCCTGAACAGGTGACGGAAATTGCCGAACAGCTTGAAGGTGTCCGACAAGAAGTGTTGGAAATTGTGCGAGATGCCGCTGGTGAAGAACAGTCTCAAGATTTGCGGAGTCGGATTGAGAATTATTTGCGATCGACCGGCAAGGAAGAATTGAATCCTGAAGGTATCGAGCGCGATTTCCAAGCGCTTTTGGACGATCGCGATGCTGGTTTTGAAGCTTTGCGCGATCGCCTGTCGCAGTTTAACCGCGATACTTTGGTGCAGTTGCTGGGTCAGCGGGAAGATTTCAGTCCAGAGGAAGCCGATCAGTTAATCGGGCGGCTGGAAAGTTCGCGCGATCGCGTAATTTCAAGAGCTCAAGAATTGCAAGAGCAAGCGCAATCTAAAGCCCAAGAATTGCGGCAAAAGGTAGAGGACTATCTCCGCAATACTAATAAGGAAGAACTCAATCCTGAAGCGATCGAGCGCGAGTTTCAAACGCTGTTAAACGACCCGGAAGCCGGATTCAAAGCGCTGAGAGAACGCTTATCTCAATTCGACCGCGATACGCTGGTGCAGTTGCTGTCACAGCGCCAAGACCTCAGCGAAGAACAGATCAATCACACGATCGACCGGATCGAATCTGTGCGCGACAACATTATCCACGCGCCGCAAATAGTTGCAGATAGAGCTAAGCAACAGTACGAGGAAGTTACTGCAAAAATTGGCGAGTACCTGCGGAATACAAACCTGGAAGAACTCGATCCAGAAGCCATCAATCGGGATTTGACTAAATTGTTTGAAAATCCGAAAGAGGGTGCTTTGGCACTTCGGGACAGACTTTCTCAGGTCGATCGCGAAACTTTAGTCAAGCTGCTTTCCCAGCGGGAAGATTTGAGCGAAGAACAGATCAATCGGACGATCGATCGCGTGCAAGATTCAATTCGCAGCATCGTGAAATCTCCTCGCCGCTTGGCCTCTCGCGCTCAAAAAACAGTCCGCGATTTCCAAGGAAGTTTGGAAAATTACTTGCGGAATACGGACAAGGAAGAACTCAATCCTGAAAGCATCAAACGCGATTTGCAGTTGCTGTTTAGTGAGCCGGGAATGGGGATGCAAAGTTTGGGCGATCGCCTGAAGCACTTCGATCGCTCGACTCTGGTAGCATTGCTGTCGCAGCGGGAAGACATCTCGGAAGAGGAAGCCAACAAAATTGCCGACCAAATTGAATCTGTCCGCAACCAAATTGTCGAACAAGTTCAAATGGTTCAGGACAAGTTTCAGTCAGCAATGGATGGTATTTTCGGGAAAATCCGGGATTACCTCAATTCGCTCGATCGACCAGAACTCAACTACGAAGGCATCAAGCGGGACTTCCGCAAAGTGTTTGACGATCCGCAGGCCGGATTTGACGCGATTAAGGAGCGTTTAGGTGAGTTCGATCGCGGTACTTTAGTTGCCCTACTGAGTTCTCGTTCCGATATTTCCGAGACTGACGCTCACCGAATTGTTGACCAAATGGAAGGAGCCAGGGACAGCGTTTTATTGCGATCGGAACGCCTGCAACATGAAGCCAAAAAACGCATCAAACAGCTCAAGAAAAAGACCAAGCAGCAAGCAGAAGATGCGCGCGAAGCGGCAGCAGCCGCAGCTTGGTGGCTGTTCGGTACGGCTCTGACTTCTGTGGTTGTTTCCGCTTTGGCTGGAGCAATAGCAGTCAACGGGATTTCGGGTTTGTTTAGCTAGATTTTCAACGAGTTTGAAATAAAGTTCTCCTGATTCTAGGCTGGCGTTTTGCCAGCCTATTTTCTTTGGAATAATATCAGAGTCCTTCAGGATTCTATAGTTGGCGGAAATACTCTCGATAAATCGAGCGCCAAGTCGTGAAAATAAGACAGATTAACAGACTCGTTGGGCAGAAAAATCAGCGTCCTGCGATAACCAAATTGGCCAGGGGCATTCTGATACGGATCGCTGTAACATTCCAAGCAAGTTTGTAATAAATTAAATATCCAATAGTTCGAGATTCGGGCTTCAGCATAAAGGGGGAGCTTAACCTGTTTGTCGTAACTCAAAGAAGAATCTGCAATCTCAATCAGCAACAGTATATCCCCTGGACAGGGGTGAGAGGATAGATAGTCGTCAGGGCGATTTTGGACGATCGCACGATCGGGTTCTGGTTCGCTGTCATCAGGCAGAATAATAGGTTGTTGTCCCCGCAGTGTCGCCCTTTCTCCCAGCAGCTTAAATAACTCGCGTTCCAAGCGTGTCTCGCAAACCGAGTGAGCGGTACCTTTAGCTGCCATTTTCACAAGTTCTCCCTTGATTAACTCAACTCGATCGTCCTCATTAAAGAACCCCAGTTCTGTCAGGCGGTGATATTCCGCTATGGTGAAGCGTTTTGCAGTTGCGATCGACATAACAGCCACCTCAATACAGGTATGTTGCGATTATAGGCGATCGGCGATCGGCTAAACAATGCTAATCATGAGAGCCACTAACAACAATCTTGTCAAATTTTCCTCATCCTTTGGTTGCACTTTTTCCCAACTTTGGTGAATTTACTCCCCGAACTTATGTCCCGGATCATCTCTGTCTTAAGCAAGATTCTAGCATCACTATTTATTAGGTACTTTAACTTAAGTAGCAAACAAAAGTTTTCTCAAAAATAAGAAAACTGAGCAATACATATTATTTTGGAGGCTTGAATGACCTTTACTACCAGTGCTTACGACCAAGGAAAAGCAGATATTAAGAAGTTGAGTGTAGACGACCAATTAGGTTTGCTGTGGTTTGTTTACACCGAAATGGGCAAGTCAATAACGCCAGCGGCTCCCGGTGCTTCCGGTTCCGAAATCGCTCAGGGTTTGTTCGAGCAAGTCAAGCCGCTGCCCCACGAAGAACAACTACAAGTAATGCGCGACATTGCCTCAAAAGCCAATACCGAAATCAGCCGGATGTACGGCTCGATGAGCCCTGAAACGAAACTGGCTTTTTGGTATTTTCTAGCAGTAGGAATGGACGAAGGAACTATTATTCCTGTCCCTCCAGACTATCAACTTCCCGACGCAGGAAAATCTTTATTAGGAAAGATTGAGGGCATGGACTTCCAGCAGCAAATTGATTTCCTTCGCGGTACAATTTTAGAAATGGGTGCTGAAGCAGCTCCGGGGGCTGGCATTTAAAAATAGGACTTACTACGAAAAAAAACCCGGTTTCTCGGATGTCGCAACGAGGCATTTAGGAAAAAACCCGGTTTTTAGCCGTTGGATGCCTAACTCCTCAAAAAGATTAGTAAGTAGCTCAAACTAATACGTCGCGACAGAAACCCGGCTTCTTGAAGAAACCGGGTTTCTGGCTGTTCTGTTTTTTTAGGTTGACGGAAAATACCCGCACTTTACAGCTAATAACTGAATTCAACGGCTCTGTTTCCCACAACTTCCGGCGCAGCGACTTTTAAACGCATATCTTCGGAGCCAAAAGTTAGCAAGGGGTGGCCTAAGTTTAAGCTGGCAAAAGGGCTTTCTTCTGGCACATCTAACTCGCCTTTAATCAAACCGATGCGAGACTGCAATCCTCCTTTAAACAACAGCAAATTGGTGCGCTCAGCGCTGAAAACATTTCCGCTAAAAGGCAGCGGGAAAGCTAAAGTTTGCTTGCTGTAATTGAGACTGCACAGTTGACGGTTTCCTTGGCGAACTGTGACGCGGTAGCCTAGCGGTGCTGCCTTTACCGAATCGCTACCTTCCCAACTAAATTGAGCTAATTCTTTAGGAAGTCCCCAAATTTCGCGCCCGCCGGCTACCGAGTTAGGATTGTCTACGTAGATGTGGGAAATCCAAGCGCCCCATTTTCCAGCATAATTAGCGATCGCGCTAACTACAATTAACTCATTGTACTCCATCACCGAACCCAACCCGTAGGAGGATACATAAATGCCACCTAGGGTTTTTCCTGGCAATAAAGAGACAATTTCTAATTCAGAGGGAACTAAGGCGCGCACTCGTGCCACATCTACTAATTGTAAAGTCTGAACAGCATAACCTTGCAGATTCCAAGGTGCAGGTGGATATACCATTTTCAGTGATTAAATATCTGAGATTTTATCTTTATTTTAGCTTAGGGTCTAAAAAGCGACAGCCCTTTGCATTTCTTCACACATTGTGAGGGAATTTAGTTTATTTAAACAAATTAATATGTGACGAGAAATTAGATGAATAATTGACGTGGGTTATCTGTTGTAGGGGGGCGGGTTTAGTAATATTGTCAACAGGAATTAGATATTATTATTCAAACCCGCCCCTTGTATCTTAAAAGAGTGAGTCAGGCGATTGCCACGTCATTGATTCGATCATACCGACAAGTGGGCGATCGTACCGACAAGTGGGCGATCGAGCCGACAATCAGTCGATCGTACCGACAATCAGTCGATCGTACCGACAATCAGTCGATCGTACCGACAATCAGTCGATCGTACTGATCGACGAAGTGAATCTAAAGAAACAAGGAAAGTTTTGTAGAAACGGTTCTGTAACAGGCGAAAGTGTGAGCAAGAGAACATCAGAAATCGGTGAAGTTGGCCCGCCCCTTAGACAGTCACAAGTCTGTTGTGTAGATAAGCTCCCATTACTGATGACAGGCGCACCAAGCTGGACAGTATCTTAGGCTCTCGATCAAAGGAGCGAGAAAGCCTGCATTCACAAGGTTAGTATTAATTGCCTGTCAAGTTCTTTAATAGATCGGAGTACATGGAGAGCAAATAATGACAACAGTCTTAGGGATAGACATCAGTAAAAAAGACTTTCATCTCTCATTACTGAGAGAAGGTCGTGCAACTAAACCCAGAAAGTTTACGAACAATACTCAAGGGTTTGAGAGTTTGCATAACTGGCTCAAACAACAAAGTGTCGTCGAACTCCATGCTTGTATGGAAGCTACTAGCATCTACGGCGAAGCCTTGGCAGAATTCCTTTATGGGGAAGGCTTTCAGGTAAGTATCGTCAATCCGGCTCGTATTAAAGGGTTTGCTAAAAGCGAACTTCTGAGAACGAAAACAGACTCCGTAGATGCGGCACTGATTGCCCGTTTTTGTGCGGCAATGAAACCATCATTATGGACTCCTACAGCCCCCGAAGTCAAGGAATTACAAGCCTTGTTACGGCGGCTCGAATCAGTCACAGAAATGATGACGAGCGAACAAAACCGTTTGGAGACAGCTACGCCAACAGTTGCTGCCCTTACCCAGGAACATTTGGACTATCTAAAACAGCAACAACAACTAATCAAAAAACTGATTAGTGACCATTTTGACCAACACCCACACTTAAAACAACAGCGCGAGCTGTTGAATTCAATTCCTGGCATTGGAGATTTAACAGCTTCTATATTATTAGCTGAAATTGGCGATGTTTCTGATTACGATAATGCTCGTCAATTAGCAGCCTATGCTGGTTTAACACGCCCGCGAACGTACTTCTGGGACTTCGGTTAAGGGCAAAACTCGTTTGTCTTGTACGGGTAATGTCCGACTGCGAAAAGCTTTGTATATGCCAGCGGTAGTGGCGATGCGTTATAACCCTTTGTTGAAAGCTATGAGTGACCGATTATTGGGTCGTGGGAAGGTCAAAATGCAGGTAATTGGTGCTTTGATGCGGAAATTGGTGCATTTGGCTTTTGGTATTTTAAAGTCCCAAAAGCCTTTCGACCCCAATTATTTACTTGCTACCCCTTGACAGGTCAAGACAGTATCTACAACTAGAAAGGGCGGATTTGTATGGTGTATATCTAGACAAGTGCTTCTTGATAATCGAGATTTTCATCGAGATAAATAGCCCGAATATCCTCCGGCAAGTTGGATTCTAAAGTTTGATATCCTTTTTGCAGCAAAGCCTTTACCTGAGCGGGCGAAATGGCTTCGCCTTCTGCTTGCAAATAAGCTGCAATTCGAGTTTCGCTCCAGCGGAAAGTCTGAGCCATCAACACCACTAAACGCGGCAGCGGCGCTAACAACTCCAAGGCTTGTTTGACGTAACACCACAGGGGAGGCGGAGCCGATTGCAAAGAGTAGTGAATCGACTCAACAGGGGGCAATTCAGCTTGATTGATGCAGACGGCGGTGACATTAATCAGCCAGTTTTGGAGACTAAGATTTCCGCCATCAGACTCTTGGATCTCGCGGCGCAAATCGAGGCCTCGCAGTTCGTGATAGATGTGCAGCCAAGTGTGGGCAAACAGGTAATCGCCTTGTACGGGCGATCGTACGGAATGGCGAATCAGGGAGTGGACTATTTGAGCGTAGCGGCAAAAAATCGCCGTGAAAAACCTACCCTGATCGGGATGGTTTTGAAACAGAGTCAATAATTCCTGGTCGCTGTGATGGAACAGGGATTTGACTACAGGATGGTTGAGTTCTGAAAAATTAGGTGTTTGCACAATTGTTCTGGAAAGGTTTTGGGAATAAATGCTGGTGCAGCCCGATTCTACACGATTTGTCGATCGACATTCCAGAGTTGAGGGCTATTTTTTAGCGGTGCGGTGCCAGCAGAGCGGTATTTCTGGCATTTTGTCCCTCTTTCAAGATAATATATACTTTTCACTTGTGCGATCGGGCTTTTCACACATCAGAAAAGTTATCAAAAACTCTGGCTATATTACTTCCCCTAAAAAAGAATTTTCACCGGAACAATGCGTGTCGGTTCATCACGATAAATTAAAAAAGATCGCTTACTTATATCGTTTCCGGTAGCATCAGAATGATACCGAGGACGCAGCAGTGCCGTGTCCTGACTGTGGGTAATATTAATTCCGATGCTACCGGAGTTGATATTACTACTATAAATAACCATATCCTCCACCCCCCGGAGTCTCAATGACAAACACATCCCCCGGCTGCATTTCCAAACTCGCCGTACTTCCCAACTCCTCAACCTTTCCATCAACCTTTTCAACATAATTCCGTCCAACTTTACCGGCTTCACCCCCATTCAAACCGCAAGGACAAATCACCCGCCGCCCCGATAAAATTCCCGCCGTCATCGCTTCCCGAAACCTTACTCGCCGCACAACTCCATTACCGCCGCGATGACATCCATTCCCCCCACTATTAGCCAGAATTTCAAAACTTTCTAACAACACTGGGAACCGCCACTCTAATACTTCGGGATCGGTTAAACGCGAATTAGTCATGTGAGTTTGAACCGCATCCGTACCGTCAAAATCTGCACCAGCACCCGAACCGCCGCAAATAGTTTCATAATATTGATAGCGCTGATTTCCAAAGGTAAAATTATTCATAGTTCCCTGAGAAGCCGCCATCACTCCCAACGCACAATACAAAGCATCGGTAATATTCTGCGATGTTTCCACATTGCCGGCAACTACCGCCGCTGGATAGCGAGGATTTAGCATACAGCCTTCGGGATTGATGATTTCGAGAGGTTTCAAACAACCCGCATTTAGAGGAATATCGTCATCTACCAACGTGCGGAAAACATACAAAACAGCGGCTTTGCACACGGCTGCAGGAGCATTAAAATTGTTGGTTTGTTGAGCAGAAGTGCCAGTAAAATCTATTTTTGCACTGCGCGCAGATTTGTCAATTGTAATCGCTACCTTAATTTGTCCGCCACTATCCATCGGATAAGTAAACTCGCCATCACTCAAAACATCAATTACCCGCCGTACCGACTCTTCCGCATTGTCTTGTACAAAGCCCATATAAGCTTGCACAGTCTCTAATCCATAATGTTCTACCATCTTGATCAGCTCTTCTACGCCGCGCTTATTAGCAGCAATTTGTGCTTGCAAATCGGCTATATTTTGAGGAGAATTGCGAACTGGAAAATTACCCGATGTCAGAAGTTCTAGTAATTGTTCTTCTCGAAAATTGCCCTCGCTTACTAACAGGAAATTGTCAAGCAATACACCTTCTTCAGTTACTGTTGTACTGTTAGGAGGCATGGAACCGGGAGTAATGCCGCCGATGTCGGCGTGGTGTCCCCGCGAGGCCACATAAAACAAAGGAAGGGAGGAATCACGATCGAATACTGGAGTAATAACGGTGATATCTGGTAAATGCGTGCCGCCGTTGTAGGGATTGTTAGAAACATACACATCGCCCGGTTGAATCGCATTGCCTTGTGCTAAAATTAAAGCTTCAACGCTTTCGCTCATCGAGCCTAGATGTACGGGAATGTGCGGCGCGTTGGCAACTAATTGCCCGTTTTGGTCGAAAATTGCACAGGAAAAGTCGAGACGTTCTTTGATGTTGACTGAGGAACTTGTGTTTTGCAATGTGACGCCCATTTGTTCCGCGATCGCCCGAAACAAATTATTAAAAATTTCCAGCAAAACCGGATCGGATTTAACCGCAGATAAACGCGAATGAACGCGGATATTATCTGCGTCTATCTGCGTGCATCTGCGGTTCAAAAATAGATCGTTTCTCTCTGTTAATTCCGCTTCCCAGCCCGGTTCTATGATATTAGTTCCCGTAGCTTCAACAATCATAGCAGGGCCTTCTATGCAGTCGCCCGATCGCAAATCGTCTCTCCGATAAACAGGCGTTTCCCGCCACCCGCCAGCAACATAGGTTTGCACCGTTGAAATTGGTTGCACAGGCAAGATGCGCGTCCCACCAGAGGGGGAAATTGTGGATGCTTCCGGCACATCCATTCTTTCTACAACTTCCACCGAAACCGCTTCCACAATCAGCGGTTTTTCTGGCATAATAAAACTGTAACGCTGTCGGTGGGCTGCTTCAAATTCAGCCTGCATCGCCTCAATATTATCAGCAAAATCTACCGCCAAAACCGAGTCACTTCCCTGATATTTTAAGCGCAGCTTCCTAACAACTAAAACCTCTGACACATTCTCTGTGTTCTCTGCGCCTCTGCGGTTCAATTCCCTCTTTCCCTCAGCCTCCAATTCGGTTAAAATATGATGCAAATCAGGTAATAATTCTGCATTTAATTGTTGCTCGATCGCCCTTTCGCGAATAGCCCGCACATCAGCCAAACCCATACCGTAAGCCGACAACACACCCGCATAAGGGTGAATAAATACCCGTTTCATCCCCAAAGCATCGGCGAGCGCACAAGCGTGTTGGCCGCCCGCACCACCGAAACAGCACAATGTATACTCCGAAACATCGTAACCGCGCTGAAGCGAGATTTTTTTGACAGCATTCGCCATCTTTTCCACCGCGATCGCCAAAAAACCCTCCGCCACCTCTTCGGCCGTCCTCTCGCCCCCAATTTCCCCCGCTAATTGCTCAAATTTTTGCTTTACTACGTCAGGGGCGATCGGCAAATCTCCATTCAATCCAAATACTTTCGGGAAAAAATCCGGTTGAATTTTCCCCAACATCACATTGCAATCAGTCACCGTCAAGGGGCCGCCTTTGCGATAGCAAGCAGGCCCAGGATTGGCCCCAGCAGACTCCGGCCCCACGCGGTAGCGAGCCCCGTCAAAAAACACAATTGAACCGCCGCCGGCTGCTACAGTGTGAATTGCCATCACGGGCGATCGCAATCTCACCCCTGCAATTTCCGTCTCAAATTCGCGTTCGTATTCGCCGTTAAAATGGGCAACATCTGTGGAAGTTCCGCCCATATCAAAAGTAATAATTTTATCAAAACCTGCCTTTTTGCTCGTTTGAACTGCACCGACAATTCCCCCAGCAGGCCCGGATAAAATACTGTTTTTTCCTTGAAATTGTGCCGCGTCCACTAAGCCGCCATTCGATTGCATAAACATTAATTTGGGGGGCGGGCACGGGGAGGAGGAGGAGGGCGGGCACGGGGGCACCGCCCCTACAGATAACTGACTGGTTACTTGTTCGACGTATCGACGTAAAATCGGAGATAAATAAGCATCGACAACCGCAGTATCTCCCCGCGAAACTAATTTCATCAGCGGACTAACTTCGTGAGATACGGAAATTTGAGTAAAGCCAATTTCTCTCGCTATTTTAGCAACTTGTTTTTCATGTTCCGAGTAGCGGTACCCGTGCATGAATACGATCGCACAACTGCGAATTCCCTCATCGTATGCTTGCTGCAAAGAGGGGATAAACTCGGGATTGACAGCAGTTAACTCCTCACCTTGAGCGCTGTAGCGTTCTGCAACTTCAATAACTCGATCGTACAGCATCTCCTGCAAAACAATGTGACGCGCGAAAATATTCGGGCGGTTTTGATAGCCAATTCTCAGCGCATCGCCGAAACCTTTAGTAATTAACAAAACTGTGCGATCGCCCTTTCGTTCCAGCAAAGCATTTGTCGCCACCGTCGTCCCCATTTTAATCGCTTCAATTTCGGCCGCAGGTATCGATGCGTCGGCGGGAATTCCCAGAATGTCGCGAATTCCTTGAACTGCGGCATCGCTGTAGCGTTCTGGGTTTTCCGAAAGCAGCTTGTGAATGACTAATTTACCGTCGGGGCTGTTGGCGACAATATCGGTAAAAGTGCCACCGCGATCGATCCAGAATTGCCAGCGAGTGCGATCGGGATAATAAGTAGGATTCATATCTCTTTTTTTGCAAATTTTTGCTTGATTAATTTACAAGTATTCAACAAACTTCTGTTCGAGTCAATTCATAAAATTCATAACTTCGGGTCATAAAAGTCATAATTTCTGGTCGCTCAAACTAGCAGGCGATCGATCGTGTTAATTATAGATGTCGAATGCCCTTGACTAACCCCTGACAAACACCAGCCAGAAAATCCAAATCCAAAGTCTCAATCTTATCGCTTTCTCGATGATAATGCGGATTTCGCATATTAGCAGTATCAGTCACCATAATAGCCGGATAACCATTATCCCAAAAAGGAACATGATCGCTGCGGCGAGTATCCGGCACAATTAAACCTCGATTCGGCACCGGTAGCCACTCACAGGGCTGACCAGATTTGCGAATTTTGCCACTCAAATTAATCAAATCGGGAACCGTCCGCAAAGTGCCAATTAAAGCAATAAAATTACCAGTATTTGGATAAAAATATTTCAAGCCAGCGGGATAGCTTTGAGAATTAGGATTATGGTTGCAATAACCCAACATTTCCAAAGAAATCATTAACCGGATTGACTTTTGCTGTTGCTTGTATTTAGCTGCATGATGACTGCTTCCCAAACAACCGTATTCTTCCATATCGAAGGCAACTAATTGCACTGGATATTTGAGCGGCCCAGATGCGATCGCCCTTGCGAGTTCCAGCAAAACAGCAACACCAGTAGCATTATCATCGGCCCCAGGCGATCCGGGTACAGTATCGTAATGAGCACCAATTACGATCGGCGGCAACCGCTTATTAATCCGCTTTTCAATACCCAGATTCTCTTGCTTTCCCCCCTTAGCAAGGGGTGATTCTTCTTGCTTCCCCCCCTTAGCAAGGGGTGATTCTTCTTGCTTCCCCCCCTTAGCAAGGGGGGGACTGAGGGGGGGTAAATCCAAGATAAAATTGTGATGAATTCGCCCGCGCACCGAAAAATCGTCAATTTCTACAGTTCCCCACTGTGCCAACTGTTCGCGGATGTATTGCTGAGCATAAAAATGCCCTTGGGATGCGAGGTATGGGTTGCGATCGCGTACAATTTGAATCAGATGGCTGTGCAAGCGTTCTTTGAGATTCATGCGATCGGAGATACAATGAGTACACTAAGATTATATGGGATTGAATTATGATAGGAGAAGTCAGAATCGAAAATTATAAGTCCATTCAAAAGCTGAAGCTAGAATTAGGACGAGTAACTGTATTGATCGGTGAAAATGGCTGCGGCAAAAGCAATATCCTAGAGGCGATCGCCCTGGCTTCTGCGGCGGCAGATGATAAGCTGGATAACGAGTTTTTAGCTTCTCGGGGCATCAGAGTTACAGAACCTCAGTTTATGCGATCGGCTTTTGAAATGGAAAACTTGGTTAAAGATATCAAAATTGAGTTAAGAGGGAATGAGGGACAACCATTTAGTTGTATTTTGCAAAATGATAATTCTCCCTATTCTCATTGGGTTAGTAAAAACTTTTTTGGTGATAGTGAAACCTCTATAAAAAATGCTATTAATATTGTTATTCAAAAACACGGTGGAGCAGAAAGAATAAGAGCTATTTTATTAGAGCAAACCGAATCTTCTGAACAAGAATTCTCAAGAATCCTCAAAGATTCACAAGCATTTATTAGGATTATTAACCTTAATGAATTTATAATCTATTCTCCTGAAAACCAAGCTTTACGAACTTTTGAAAAAGAAGGTCAAATTCAACCATTAGGGATTAATGGAGAAGGTTTGTTTAAACTTTTAAAATTTTTGAATTCTGATGATAACCAAGAGCAGCTTAATGAAATTAAAAAAAAGCTGCAATTGATAGATTGGTTTCAAGATTTTGAAGCCACTCCAAATTTATCAAATATTCAAAATTTTCTCCAAATTAAAGATAGGTACTTAGATCCTGATCTAACTTACTTTGACCAAAGAAGCTCTAATGAAGGCTTTTTATTCTTGCTTTTTTACTTCGCTTTATTTATTAGCGATATCACGCCTAAATTTTTTGCAATAGATAACATTGATGCTTCTCTCAACCCCAGATTGTGTCGCAGATTAATGCAAGAATTAGTCGAATTAGCAAAAAAACAGGACAAACAAGTTATATTCACAACCCACAACCCGGCAGTTTTGGACGGTTTGGATTTAGGTGATGAGGAACAGCGGCTGTTTGTGATCTACCGCAGCCAACTAGGTCATACTAAGGCTATACGTATTCTCAAACCCAAACCTCTGGAGGGACAAGAACCTGTAAAATTATCAGAGGCTTTTTTGAGAGGCTATATCGGCGGACTTCCTGAAAATTTTTAATATGATTAAGTTTGGATTGATTACAGAGGGACTTACTGACCAGATTGTTATTAAGAGTATTTTAGCTGGATATTTCAACAGATCCGATCTAGTTATCAGATCGCTGCAACCAGAAATAGACAAAGACAAAAACTATGGCGGTTGGACTCTAGTTTTTGATTATTGCAAGTCAAACATTTTTCGAGAATCATTTCAATATAATGACTATATCATTATCCAAATAGATACAGATGTTTTGCTGGATTCCCAAAATTCTAATTATAATATTCCCAAGCGAGATGAAAATGGTAATGAATTTACTCCTCAGCAGTCGATCGAAAAAGTTATTGAAAAATTCAGAGATACGATTGGTGAGGATTTTTATGATAAACATCAACAGCGGATCGTGTTTGCAATTTCTGTTGACTCTATTGAGTGTTGGTTCCTCCCACTGTATTATACAGACAGTAGAAAAGCTAAAATTACAAACTGTCTCGACACGTTAAATCGGGAACTGGCGAAAAAACACAATTTTACGATCGACGCTAATGCTAAAAATCCTGATTATTATCGAGAAATTTCAAAACCATATCGCAAGCATAAAGTTTTGATGAAGCATTACTCAGAAAATCCCAGTTTAAAAACTTTTATAGAAGAGATTAAAAGCAGAGACATTAAGATTGGTGATGAAGAGGATTGGTAATGAAGCAAGTTATTATGTCATATAATAGAAACATAGTTACCGGAGATTACCATGCAAGCATACAAACTTAGAGGTAAAATCGATGCAACTGGCAACTTGGTAGTTGTGGAAGCTGTGAATATGCCGCCGGGAGATGTAGAAATCATCGTCTTGCAGCTACCTGATACGGTTAAACAAGCCAGCGCGTCAGAAAATGTCGCACCTGAAGCACCTCAAAAAAAGTTTAAAACTAACGTGAAGGCATTTCAAGGTTTATTCGATCGAGATGCTGTACCGGAACCGCTGGATTTTGACGATCCAGACAAACAAGCAAAATGGGAATATTTAAAGGAGAAACATAACTTGTGAAACTCCTGATAGACACCAATATAATAGTAGATGTTGCGCTCGAACGAGAACCTTTCTTTGCTGAGAGTGATCGCATTTTAACTTTTGTTGAAGAAGCACAAATTCAAGGCTATATTTCAGCCTCAACTTTTAGCGACCTTTACTATATTATCCGCAGAGACAGATGCCGCGATTGGACGCTGGATTTTTTGCGGCAGCTAGCCACATTTTGTCAAGTAGCAACCGTAGATAACTCTGTGATTTCAATGGCATTAACTTGCAACTTCAAGGATTTTGAAGATGCTATTCAGTACAGCACTGCTGTAATCAATCGAATTGATGCCATTGTCACCCGCAACCCGCGAGATTTTCCAGTTACTACTCCTAGGATTTTAACTCCAAATCAGTTAATTCAAGAATTAACCAATTCTCCCTAAATTTTTCCACCTGCTACACTTCTGATTCCAATTCGCTAACCCGCAACTGCACGGGTAATTCTACAGAATTCAACTCAGACGACTCTAATAATCCTGTTGCTTCAACTTCTGCACTCGCTTCACCCGATCGCATTTTGTTAAATTTCTCGCCCAAAGTATCCCGCTGATTAATCAAATAAATACTAACCAAAGTCAGCCCAACTCCCATCGATTGTAGCGGATTGAGCACTTCGCCCAAGAACAAGTTGCCGAATAGCAAAGCAAATACAGGCGTAAGAAAGGTAAGAGAACTTAAACTGGTTAGACTGCCACTCGAAGCAAAATAAAAAAATAAACCGTAGGCGATCGCACTTCCGAACACAGTAGAATAACTTAACGCCATCCACCCGGAAAAATCGATATTCACAAACTGTTCAGACTCAGTTGCAGCCGAAATTGCCAACAGCGGCAAACCGCCCAAAATCATGTGCCAACCAGTCGCCACCACCGGGTCAACATAACGACAAACCCAGCGCACCAAAACCGTACCCACAGCCATCGACAAAGCAGCCAACAGCATCAACCATTCTCCACCCTGAAACAACTGTTCGATACCCGCAGAAACCTGCGCGTTTTCAGGATGAAAAAGCCCCAAAATCCAGCCATCGGGCAACCCGATCAAACTGATGCCCGCAACGCCAATAACTAATCCCAACCAGCCCCAAAAACCTATTTTTTCTTGAAACAGCCACAAACACAAAATCGCCACTGCTAGCGGTTGAGAATCAATCATCACCGAACCCAAACCCGCACCGGTTCTCGCCAAACCTTCGGCTAAAAAGCCTTGAAACAAAGTAGCGTCAACTAAAGCAAACAGCGAAATCCACAGCCAAGCTTTCCAACCCTGCGGCTGTGGTTTTCCCATCAGTGCCGCCGCCAGCAGCACCAACACGCCCGCAGGTACTAGACGCACGAATGCCACAAACAGTGGCGTTGTGTGCGGCATCACCCCCTTCATCGCTACCATCGCGGTTCCCCACAGGAAAAATGGCGCAATTAGCAACAGCGGGGCAAAAGGTAGTTTTGAATCGGTAAGTTTTAGCTGCATGGCGGAGACTCCAAATAATTGATGAGATTGATTCTCGTGGGGATGATGTAGTTTTGTTAAGCAATTTTTACAATTATATATTGGTGTTGAGTTAAATGCGATCGCACAAATCTCGGCCATTATGAACAGGCAAGATGCCTGTTCCACAAAATCAAGGTGGAACAGGCATCTTGCCTGTTCCTAAATGCCACAACATCTACCCCTATGAATAAGGCACACTATAAGAAGTTAGCTACAAAAATTCGTAACATTGCCTGTACACTGCCCATGATTTGGCCATTCAAGCCCCGCTACCGCAAACAAATCGCCCGTATCGAAATCACCGGCGCCATTGCCGGAGAAACCCGTAAACGAGTCCTAGAAGCTCTCAAAACCGTTGAAGAACGCAAATTTCCCGCATTGCTGCTGCGGATAGACAGCCCCGGCGGCACTGTGGGCGATTCCCAGGAAATTTACAGCGCGCTCAAGCGTTTGCGCGAAAAAGTCAAAATTGTTGCCAGTTTCGGCAATATTTCTGCTTCTGGCGGAGTTTACATCGGCATGGGAGCCGAGCATATCGTTGCTAATCCCGGTACAATTACTGGCAGCATTGGCGTGATTATCCGGGGCAACAATCTAGAACGGCTGTTAGAAAAAGTAGGCGTTTCTTTTCAGGTGATTAAATCGGGGCCGTATAAAGATATCTTGGCATTCGATCGCGAATTGACCGATCCTGAACAGCAAATTCTGCAAGACTTGATCGACACCAGCTACCAGCAATTCGTGGAAACCGTTGCGGAAGCCCGGAACTTGGCTGTTGAGAAAGTGAAAAGTTTTGCCGATGGTCGCGTTTTTACCGGTCAGCAAGCCTTAGAATTGGGTTTGGTCGATCGACTGGGAACAGAAGAGGACGCTCGCCGCCTTGCCGCCGAACTCGCAGGCCTCGACCCGGAAAAAACCGAGTCTTGCACCCTAGAAAAACAAAAACCTTTCCTAAATCGTGTCTTGGGGAGTAGTCTGGATATATCCGGGCTTTCAGCTTACAATAATTTGCTGGAATTCGAGCTTTCTACTAGCGGTTTGCCGCTATGGATGTATCGCCCGTGATTAAATAAATTAGTCATTGGTCAGGAGTCAGTAGTCATTAGTTACTCCCTGGATGATTGGGCGATTGAAATCTGTTGACCTCAAACTCAAATGTGGCGCTTCGCCCGTCATAAGCGCTTCCCGCTGGCTTCGCCTACGAGTTCGAGGTCAAACTACACAAACGAAGTCCACTCAAGGGGGGACTAAGAAATAAACTGGGTATTTAAGCCTAATTTAGTATGACTAATGACTAATGACTAATGACTAATGACTAATAACTAATGACTAATGACTAATGACTAATAACAAAAATATGGAGGAAATTTGCGTGGAGTGGCAAGTGCGGGGGATTCGTGGGGCAACTACTGCTAGCGAGAATTCGGTGGCAGCAATTCGAGAAGCGGTGAGAGAATTATTAGATGAATTAGAAGCAAAAAATGATATTAATCCAGAATTAATTATTAGTGCTACGTTTTCTGCTACTCGTGATTTAGATGCTGTGTTTCCGGCTGCGATCGCCCGCGAACGTCCTCATTGGTGTAATGTTCCTTTGTTGGACGTGCAGCAAATGCACGTTGAGGGTGCTTTGGAACGCTGCATCCGGTTTTTAATTCACGTCAATTGGCCGGCAAATACTGAAATTTATCATCCTTATTTGCGGGGAGCTCAAAATTTGCGCCCGGATAGGAATTTAGCGGTGGCGGTGGCTGGGGAAAAATAATAGATTCACTTTGGGCTTGATTTAAAAGTTAACTCACCATTACAGGTGGGTTTATTTTTTACGGGACTTGATACAGTACAAAACCTGCCCCGGGGATATATGCTTAAAAGCTTTTATTAGAAAAAAAACCCGGTTTCTTTGAGAAGCCGGGTTTTTTGTCATCAATCAGACGCTTTCTTGTGATGCAGCCTAATCCCTAAAAAAATGTCATATATAAAACTCCAAAAGTCCTTTTTCCCTTCCAATATTCCCAAAGTTTGAGGAGAACCTTTCTCATCCAACAGCGGCTTGACAGCCTCATAAGCAGGCTTGTAATTGTACCAAGGAATGGAAGGCCACAAGTGATGAATCAGATGATAATTCTGCCCCAAAATCAAGATATTTAGAATAGGACTAGGATATACTCTGGCATTTTTCCAGCGATCGCGCTCGTGAAACGGACGGTGCGGCAAATAATCAAAAAATAACCCCAAGGCCAACCCCACCACCAAAGCAGGAGAAAACCAAAAATTCAGCACGTAACCTAAATGATCGTACTGAATGGCAATATACACCACCGCTACGACAAACAAACGGCTGAGAAACCATTCCAAGAGTTCGTATTTCCGCCACAGTTTGCGCTTAAAAAAGAAAATCTCGTGGTAAAAAAACCTCGCAGCAATCAACCACAAAGGCCCGCCAGTCGAAACATAATGGTCTGGATCGTTATCTGGGTCATTAACGTGGGCGTGATGCTGCATATGTACCCGCGTAAACACCGGGAAAGCAAAACCCAACATCAGCGCGCTACCGTGTCCCAAAATAGCATTAACTGTGCGATCGCGATGAGCCGCATTATGAGACGCATCGTGAATCACAGTTCCAGCCATGTGCAAAGCCAACACGTTCAGCGAAAAACAGCACCATTGGGGCCATTCCCAATACCAGAAACCCAAGTAAGAAATCACGATAATCGCTACTGCACTCAAAAACAGCAGTAGTGTCGGATTAAAGTCACCGGGAGGACTCAGAAACTCTTTCGGCACTGTCAGCGGCCGTCCTGCCTCCGACATTTTTGTTAAGACTCCTTAATATTTCACACTTGCGTAGTATAAGATACAAGCCGGACAATAGTAAAGTTTTGTCAGGAACCTCAGCCTCAAGGCATGAAAGAACAGAGTTCGATCGCCAGAAACTAGCCTCTGCACAAACAGGAAAATATTGATGTTGTGCAAGGATACCAGTGCTAAATTAGCCAAAATAGTTCAGCAGACTACATAAAATCAATGGGTATGTCTGTATTTATGTCAAGCCTGAAAGCGAAAAATTTGCAAAAAAGAGCGCTCCCGAAGAAAAAATTACCGATCGGTAAAAAGTCAGATATTCTATATATTGTTCAATACCTGCTTTTTTGACGACTATCAAAATTTTTAAGACTTGAGACTAGCGTCATTGCTTGTAGTGCAAAAATGAAACGTTAGCCGAAATTTACACAAGAAATCCACCTGCCTCCCCAGAACACCGCTGATGCAATTGCCAAAAGCCCTACGCCGGACTAAAATCGTCGCCACCATTGGCCCAGCAACCTCGGACCCACAAGTGCTGCGCCAGCTCATAGAAGCAGGTGCCACAACTTTGCGACTCAACTTTTCCCACGGAACAGAAGAAGACCACCAGCGCAGCATTCGCTTAATCCGGCAAACATCCTTTGAACTCAACCAGCCGGTTGCCATCCTCCAAGACCTCCAAGGCCCAAAAATTCGTTTAGGGCGCTTTGAGACAGGCTCTATAGTTGTCAAAAACGGCGATCCTTTCATTCTCACCAGTCGCCAAGTTCCCGGCACCGAGCTCATTTCTTCCGTCACCTACGACCCCCTAGCAGACGAAGTTCCAGAGGGAGCAGTAATTCTGCTCGACGACGGCAAAGTGGAAATGCTGGTCGAAAAAGTAGACCGCGGGGCGCGGGAATTGTACTGCCGCGTCGTAGTCGGGGGGCCGCTTTCCAACAACAAAGGCGTGAATTTTCCAGGAGTTTACCTCTCAATTAAAGCGCTGACTGATAAAGACCGCAAAGATTTAATGTTCGGCCTCGACCAAGGTGTCGATTGGGTAGCCCTGAGCTTTGTGCGGAATCCCCAAGATGTGCTCGAAATTAAAGAGCTGATTGCCAGTGCGGGCAAGCAAGTACCGGTGATTGCCAAGATCGAAAAGCACGAGGCGATCGAACAAATGGAGGAAATTCTCACCCTTTGCAACGGGGTGATGGTCGCCCGCGGCGATTTGGGAGTGGAACTACCCGCCGAAGATGTGCCGATTTTGCAAAAGCGGCTGATTGCTACCTCCAACCGCCTGGGTATTCCGGTAATTACCGCTACCCAGATGCTCGACAGCATGGTCAACAATCCCCGTCCCACCCGCGCCGAGATTTCCGACGTGGCAAACGCGATTCTTGACGGAACTGATGCCGTGATGCTCTCGAATGAAACTGCTGTCGGCAAGTTTCCCGTCGAAGCGGTGGCGACGATGGCGAGAATTGCGGTGCGGATGGAGAGGGAAGGAATTAAACGGAATATTAGGAATGTAGAAGATATTGGTCGATCGATCCCCAACGGTATCAGCCAAGCAGTCAGCCAAATCTCCGAACAATTGAACGCGGCGGCCATCATGACGCTGACCAAAACCGGCGCCACAGCCCGAAATGTCTCGAAATTCCGACCCAAAACTCCGATTTTGGCAGTTACTCCTCACGTAGACGTAGCCAGACAACTGCAATTAGTATGGGGAGTAAAACCTTTGCTGGTGTTGGATTTGCCCTCCACCGGCCAGACATTTCACTCTGCCATGACAGTCGCCCAGGAAAAAGAGTTAGTGTGCGACGGAGATTTAGTGGTGATGACCGCCGGTACTCTGCAAGGGGTTGCGGGATCGACGGATTTGATCAAAGTTGAGGTAGTGACAGCAGTTTTAGGCAAAGGCACCGGTGTCGGTTTGGGATCGGTGAGTGGCATGGCTAGGGTTGCTCGCACTGCTGCGGATGTAGGCAATTTCCACGCAGGAGAAATTTTGGTAGTGGAACACACAAGCGTCGCTTTTGTGGAGATGATTCGGAAAGCCGCAGGTGTGGTGACGGAGGAGGACAGTTTGACTTCTCACGCGGCGATTATCGGTTTGCGCTTGGGCGTGCCGGTGATGGTGGGCGTGAAGAATGCCACGCGGGTAATTCGGGACGGAACTATGCTGACGCTGGATATGCAGCGGGGTTTGGTTTATTCCGGGGCCAGAGGCGGCTCAACTGACACGGAAGTGACCGTTTAACTGTTTGTGAGCTAGGGGTTGTGGAGTTTTGAATTAAATTCTACAACTCCTTGCTTTTTTCGCTATATTTGTGCTACAATTCAAAATTGTCTGTGCCGATGTAGCTCAGGGGTAGAGTATTCGATTCGTAATCGAACGGTCGTGGGTTCAAATCCCACCATCGGCTTGGAGTTTCAGCGATTTTTGATTTTAGGATTTGTGAGAATGTAGCAAATCTGTAGCAAAACGCAGTTTAACTGCTCAAAAATGCTCTCGGCAAAGTAGCCGAGAGCATTTTTATTTGCCCTAAATCCTTGTGTGGTGGAGATTGTGAATTTTTTCAATCATATCGTTTCCGGTTGCATCGGTATTGTTCAAATGTCCAAACAGTCAGTTGTCATATCAATTCCGGTTGTATCGGAATGATGAAACCGCAGAGGACACAGAGAAAGGGAAGAGAGAGATGAATAATTCCGATGCCAACGGATTTGATATCATATTATTTCCGGTTTCATTGGAATAATAAAATCGACTCAACATTTAACACTCAACAATTCAGTTTTTCGACCACTCCTTCTACAGTCAACAGTCAACAGTCAACAGTCAACAGTCAACAGTCAACAGAGGACTTACATTCCTGACTACAAACCTGACATCGTATTAGTTCGGGGGCCGGGGGATGCGAAAACTCAGGGGACTGAGGATTTGATTGAGAGTTCGCAGTTGTTCAGCAGTACCCAAACAAATCAGCATATCTCCTCCTTCGATCGCAGTTTCTCCGGTAGGCCCCACAATCAAAGTCCCGCCAGCGCGCCGCACTGCTAAAACCAAGGCCCCCGATTGCGATCGCAACTTGGCATTTCTCAAAGTTTCCCCAACGTAGACACAACTATTGGGATCGACCAAAAATTCTTCCATGTAAAAAGAACTGTCGGTACCAGTCAAAACACCGTCTAAAAAATCCATAACTTGAGGCCGCAAAGCCGCCGCCGCCATGCGCTTTCCCCCGGTAATGTAGGGGGATACGACGGCATCGGCGCCGCCCCGCTGCAACTTCTTTACCGCTTCTTCTGTGGTGGCGCGGGCGATCGCCCGTACCTTCGGATTCAGAGTTTTCGCTGACATGACAGTGTATAAATTCTCGGCATCCGAAGGCAAAGCTGCTACTATGCAAATTGCGCGATCGATGCCTACATTTACCAAAGTTTCGTCCAAAGTCGCGTCTCCTTGCACAGCCGTGTACCCCAGAGCCAAAGCTGCCTCAACCGACTGTATCGCCGAATCTATCACCACAAAAGAGATATATTCGGCCTGAAATTCCAAGGCAATTTGGCGGCCAGTGCGCCCAAAACCGCAGAGAATGTAATGCCCGATCAAAGAATCTACCAATCGTCGCTGCTGCCTAATTCTTGCTCCTTCTTGAAAATATCCTTCAATCAGCGCTTCTGTAAAGCGGTTGACGATGAAACCAATCACAATCACACCCATCAAAATCAGGCATATAGTAAACATTCGCCCGCGTTGACCGAGGGGCTGAAGTTCACCGTAGCCCACAGTTGCTAGGGTAAATACTGTCATGTAAGCGGCATCTAGGAAAGACCATTTTTCCACTTGCCAATACCAGAGAGTACCCGTACATACAATGCCACCAAGGGCGATGACTCCGTTTCTTAAGTCTTTTTGCAGGCGCTGGTACTTTTGTTCTAGAGTTGAATACACCGATCGGGCTGACCTATTACCTATTAGCTGCTACCAAATTAAACCATATCAGCCCTAGACGCAGGGGCGGTCAATCGATTTTAGATTTTAGATTTTAGATTTTAGATTGACTTGCGCGAGATGCGGGGGCTTGAGGATTTTCGATTTGACATTTTGGATTGATTCCACGGATAAATCACGTGGCGGGTACCACCTTTGAAAATCTTGGTCAAAAAGCCAGTTTCTGCCTAGATACTTTGCTGCAAAACTCAACATTTTGACCGAAAGCCTCCAGGATAAAAGCCACCGAATTTATCCGTATGGTCAATGCTTCAATTCTTTAATCTCAATTCTAAAATCTAAAATTTAAAATCTAAAATCTAAAATCGATTGACCCGGTTTTTTTTGCGTGAGTTCCGACTGAGTTCCAATCCCATCGCAGAGGTGGCGATTGTTTTGATTGGCGATCGGATTTGTCTGCAAATAATTGCGGGCTCCATTACAACCCTGCTGCAATAAATCGTCAAGATTAAAATTCCACAGCATCACCGTACCGTCAGCACTAGCACTAGCGATCGCTTTGCCGTCTGGACTAAAACTCGCACTCCAAACAGCATCCTTGTTACCTTTTAAAGTTTTGAGCAATGTACCGTCAATGTTCCACAGCCTCAGCATTTTGTCTGTGCTTGCAGATAGCAAAATTTGACTGTCGAGACTAAAGCTAATACTTGTCACTCCACTTGTATGCTTTAAAATACTTAGCGGTGTGCCGTCTTTGCTCCAAATTGTCGCAGTTCCTCCAGCACTTGCAGCCGCCAGCATTGCTCCATCGGGACTGAAAGTTACACTCATAATTTTATCACTTTCCATCTGTAAAGTTCTGAGCAATTTGATATCGGTGCTGGCTTCGATTGACTGCTGTTTTTGTAACTTTTCCATAACCTTTCTCAAGCTCCAAAGTTTAATAGTGCCATCTGTACCAGCCGCAGCAATTATCTGACCGTCTGGGCTAAAATTTGCGCTGATTATCCAACCTCGATCCACTTTTAAACTTAAGAATTCTTCACCGTTTATTTTCCATAGTTTAACTGTTCCATCGGTACTTGCTGAAGCAATAATTTTACCATCTGGACTAAAAGAAACGCTTGTTATTTGACCGCTTTGTCCTTTGATATCATGAATTAACTTGCCATCTTTTTGCCAAATTTTGAGAGTTTTGTCGTTGCTGGCAGAGACAATCATCTGACCGCTCGGACTGAAAATTGCCCTAATAATTTTATCAGTATGCCCTGTTAATGTTGCTTGCAAAGTTCCATTAGTTTGCCAAAGCTTGATATAATTATCATCGGTAGCAGTCACAATTGTTTGACTGTCGGGACTGAAAATCGCGAAAGCAAGGGTACTCGCTTGAGTCTGCAAGCGGCGGCGTTCCCGAAAGTTGTAAACTGCCTGTTCGAGGGCGATCGCCACTCGCATCTGAATATCTGAACTCACTCCGAGCGATCGTTTCATTTCTGTAACAGCTCGAATGCTTTCTAGCAAAGCTTCTTCTTTCTTATCCGCAGCAAATAGGGTTTCTGATAGCAAACTGAGAGTGAGGATTTTGTTGTTTCTTTCTTCGATTGACGGTTTAACCCAAAAAGTTACTATCAGGATTGATATTAATATGACTGCGGCTCCTGTAACTGTTTGCACTCTCAGTTGTTGCTCGCGCCAAAGTTTAACTGCAATCGCTTTTTTCTGCTTTTGTGCTTCGCTTAGTTCCTCTAGTAACTTTTTTTCGCGGCGCAGTTGTTCAATTTCTGTTTGAGTTTGTTTTTCGCGATCGCGCAATTTGGCAAATTCCGCTTCTTGACTCGCACCTAAAAATTGATAATCTTGGGTGTTCAAGCTTTTATTTGCCGCCCACTGTCTGGCATCTTCCAGTGATTGACCGCGCAACAAGCGAGATTCGTCTTGACAATTTGTAGCTATCCATGCTGTTAGGGATTCAGCATAGGGGCGCAAGTCGCCGAGTGCTTTTTCTACCCAGTTATGGCTGAATATAGCTGCGTAAATGCGGTTGGATACGGTTAATTTCCCGGCTCGTTTTACTACTAATCCGCTCAGCCGCAATTCTGTTTGTTCGGGAGTATCATCCGCCCAGATTCCCCCTACCAGGGCGGGCACGGGGGCACAGCCCCTACAATCGGGGAGTTCTGAAAGTGGCAATATTTTTTGATATAGTCCTAATAACCTACTGGCGCGGTGCGGACTTCTGAGAAGGCGATCGCGAATTGTTTTGATGTGTACCGGTTCATCGGATGATTCCCAATTATCAATAATATGAGATTGCACTATCTGGCTAATTAATAATTGATTTATACGAAGATTTTTAGTTTTGCTTTCATCCGTTGAGTATGATATAATAGAAGCCGAAGCTAAGCTTTTTACATGGTGCAAAATCAGCTTGCAAAGCTTTTGAGTCAGAAATGGCTGCCCTCCCGTCCAGTCCAAAATCTCTTTTAAAACCTCTTGAGGATTCTCTACTTTTCCCTCAAATCCCTTTGCTAAAGGCAGAGCTTCTTGTAAGTTAAAACCGTGCAATTCAATAGCTAACCCGATATTAAATGGCGTGCGAGTTGCATCGCTAATTAAATCCGAGGGCGTAGCTACTCCCAGCAAAGCAAATGTAATGCGCTGGTATTCTGAATTGTGAGCGCGTTTATTGTAGCAACATCTAATTAATGCAAAGAAATCGTCTAGCGGTTCTTGGAAACTCAGAACGCTATCAATTTCATCAATAAAAATGACCAGATTTTGAGAAATTTTGACCAGCAGCAATTCTTCAATTAACTCTCCTAAGCGCTGCACCGGCGACATCAACTCTCTCTCCCGCCACCAAGCCATAAACTCGACTGGGTTAAACAGGTTGAAGCTGCACAATAGCTTGTAAGCGACGCCGCCGTACCACTTATCTAGAGAGACTTGCTGGTTGCCAATGTCCGAAAGGTCGATCGTAGCACAGGCAATGCCATCAGCCGAGAGTTTTTGTACAGTTCGCACCAGCAAACTGGATTTGCCCATTTGTCGGGAATTGAGTACGTAACAAAACTCTCCAGCTTTGAGGGCTTGATAAAGTTCTGAGTCAGCTTGTCGCACTACATAAGTAGGTGCATTTTGCGGGAGACTGCCGCCGATTTGATATTGGTAATCGACTGTCATGATCTAGCCCCTAGTCATAAGTTTGTCTCAGTTCTGTGGTGCCTGTAGCACAAGCAATTTTACCATTTTGATAAGTTGGTTCTGGTGGTTTAATTGTACCAGCAGAATCAGCT
>NZ_JAUBOS010000119.1:0-6402 GCF_036700365.1 Microcoleus sp. w2-18bC1 | reverse complement strand
TTTGAAAATTACAAAAATAGATGTTTGCTTACTTGGCATTTTAACTGTTAGTTTAGCATACCAAGTAAGGAAGAACCGTCTTTGTCGTGAACAATTGCGTAGACAACTGCTGTGTGTACGTTCTCCTCTGTTACTAAAAAGTCCGCCGCTTGGGGAATAGAATCCCGATCGTCATAGCGGAGGTAGCCGATGCCGGCGATCGAAAAATTGTTCTGGACGGTGCGGTGTTTGAGCGATCGCTCGATCGCGTCCATCACCCACTTAGAACGAGACGACTGTAACACGGCATTCAGTAACTGCGGGTCGTAAAACCTGCTCAAATAAGCCGCAGCTAAAAAGTCCTCCTCCTGAGCTTGTCTGAGGGCGATCGTATCCGATCGCAAACCGTGCATCAAAGCTGTAGCGCACTTGATGTGCAGACTGACGCTGGCGTCGAGAGTTAGGAGTCCAGCCTGTAAATACTCGGCAAAAATCGTGGCTGTAGCGCGGATTTGAGGGCGCAAATCGATAAATTCTGCCTTCATTTCCCCCTGCAAATTGTGATGATCGATGACGGAGGCGATCGGAACTCCAGCCGCTAAAATAAACTCGGTTAAGCTACAAGTCGTCCCTTGGTTGTCGATGAAAGCGCAGCCCTGAAACACCGACAAATCCTTAGTTTTTACTGTTTCCAGCGTCCACCGCTGCAAGGGCAACCCTGTCAATTTAACTAAGGCAATATTTTCTTGGTGGCTGAGGGCGCCGGCGTAGATAATCTCGCATTGGATATCGTATTGTTCGGCGATTAATTTGTAAGTCCAAGCGCTGGAAAGTGCGTCGGGATCGGGAAAATCTTGCAGCAAGATTAACTGGCGAGTGCCTTTGTGCCGATCGAACATTTGGCGCAATTGCTCGACTTTGCGATCGTGCAATTCCTCGCGGAGACGGCTGCGGTTTTCCTCGGAAACAACTTCGGCTTTGCTGCGCCGTTTCCCAGGCCCACTCACTCCGGGTACAACCTCGCTGCTGGCCTCAAGTTCACCTTCGTCGTTGCCGGATGTTTCATCGGAATTGTTAGGGGGATGGTCTTTCATCGTTAAAAATTAACAATTTAACTATTTCAGGATTTGCGCGACATTCTATCTTAAACCCGGTTTCTTTGTAGATGCCTTGTTGTCAAAGCCCATACTTCTTACTAGAAACCAGATTTAAGAGCGTAAATTCTCTCTTTAACTGTTTAACTTTTTAACTCATGTAGAGAGTGTGCGTTCCCAGGAACGAAGCAATCTCAGGACTCAGAACTTCCGCAAAAAACCCCCGCGCTTGCGCTGACAGGGGTTTTAAAGACCAATTACATATTTTTGCCATTCTTTGTGCATACCGCTCTTAACGTGTTTAGTCACTTCAAAATAAAGACCGCTGTGAGGTTTCCTAGGTGGATAGCGCAGCGACATTCCCGCTTCTTTTGGCGTGCGGCTGCCTTTATTGACATTGCAGCGGACACAAGCGGTGACGAGGTTTTCCCAACTGTCGCCTCCTCCGCGCGATCGGGGAATCACATGATCGAGGGTTAAATCGTCCCCCGCATAACTACAGTATTGACAAGAGTGTGCGTCCCGGTGCAAGATGTTCCGGCGGGTCAGCGGAATATCCTTATAGGGAACTCGGACGTAATGCCGCAGTCGGATCACAGTTGGTAGCGGGAAGTTTGGCGCAATAAATTTCCCGTTGTGTTCTACCTGTTCTGCTTTTCCTTTCAGCAACAAAACTACCGCCCTTCGCCAATTGGTGATGTTAAGGGGTTCGTAGGAGGCGTTCAGCACCAGAACATTGCCCATTGTTGATTATTAAAGAGAATATTTTTTTCGATGTTAACACAGGTTCCCCTTTAGGTGGGACAACCTCAGAAAGAGCGAGGGGAGCGCAAAAAACGGTGCAAAACCACTCCTTTACCCTATACCTTTGCGCTTGCGCCCCCTGTGGCTGCACCTGTTTTCTGCCTTTGGTGTTTGTCAGCGAGCTTTTTTCCCTGAGTTTTGGCTTAGATGAGGCCAGTGTGTGCGATCGCAAAAATTTGCAGAATAAACTTTATTTTTTTCTCTAAATGCCTAATCTTCCCGGCAACAAACAGTTTAACTTTTTAGACTATTAGTAACCTTAAATGAAAAAGCTTATTACTGCTCATGAAATTTCGGCTCTTAAAGTCTGCTTTGAGTGCGTCAATTATTGCCCTTGCTGCTCCGATTTTAGCAAACAGTCCAGCCTTTGCCCAAACGCCTTCATTCTTCTGTGGCGCTGCTGGCGGCCGCCCAGCTACAATTGCTGTCCAACAAGGCAAAAATATTCCCGTTATTTTGTGGCTAGCTGATAACTATTTCAATGAATCAGGAGAAGACGCGATTACTCGGTGCACCCGAGTATCGGGAATTCTCAACAACTCACAACCGCAAGGAACTTGGGAGAATATTGTCACAGCAGGTGCATCGCCCACCGGTCAACTAATTATTTGTGCAGCTAATCCTCAAGACGGTTCCTGTAGATTATTATATCAAGTACCCAAAGGCCAAAATCCAGAACAAGCTCGACAAGAACTCTTAAGAAGAGTCACAAATCCTAATGTAAGTGTTTCGCCTGTTAAGGTAAATTGATAGTCATAAGTTATTAGCTACGGGTAGGGACAAGGCATTGCCGTGTCCCTACTTGCTAAAGTAATGTATGCACCCTACTTGCAGATAGTTGAAACTCTGGTAAAATACTTCGGTTGAGTGGCGAAAAAATTGCAGCTTTGCTTCAGCAATTCTTCTAACCCTTCAACCTGCCTCAACCATACAGTGCCGTTGCTTCCAGCTACAGCAATTTGCTTTCCGTCTCGACTCCAACTGACACTAACAACATTCTCCTCGAACTCAAATTGAGCAACCTGTCGCCCCGCTAAATTCCACAGCCGTACAGTCTTGTCAATTCCCACTGTAGCAAGCAGTTCTCCGTCGGGGCTAAAACTAATTGATTTCGCATCAAAATGCAAGGTTTGAAATTCCTTAACTAATTCTTTTTCTGAGAGATTCCACAGCCCAACTTTGCCATTCAATGTTACTGTAGCAAAGCGATACTGGTGTTGAGCTGGAGTGAAACTAATCCCTATTGCCTGAACAGGCAGTGTTTTTTTTAGCTTGCCCGACAAATTCCAAAGTCGCACTGTAGATTTGCCATCTAAAGTCGTTATGAAATCGCCCTTTGGGCTAAAATTTACGCTTCTCACTAAGCCGTTGTGACCTGGGAGTTTCTGGCTAGGTGATACTAATTGTGGCAGTTTAGACAAATCCCAAATTGCAGCATAGCTGTCTATCCCTGCCGCGGCTAATAACTTTCCTTCGGGACTAAAACTGATGCTGGTAACAGAGCCTTGGATTCCTTTCAAAGTAGAAATATTTTTACCTGATAAATTCCATATTTTAACAGTGCTATCCCTTCCGGCTGTCGCTAAAAAATTACCGTTTGGGCTAAAATTTACCATATTAACTGACCGCTGTAAAGCTTTCCATTCAGCAATTTTTTTCCCGGAAGAGTTCCACATCCTAACTGTATCGTCTATTCCGGCGGTTGCTAAGATTTGCCTATTTGGGCTAAAAGTGACGCTGGTAACTGCACCTTTATGAGCTGACCACTTAATCTTTCTTTGCGGACTTAATGAGGCTTTGACCTGCTGTGTTTCACTAATTTCATCGAGAATTATTTGTAAGGCTAACAGCGGTCTTGTTGCCGGGTATTGTTCTAGCTTAGGTTTGTTTTCAACCAAGGTTTTTAATTTTTTACCGGAGGCGATCGCCCTCAGTAAAGCTTCTGATAAAGCTTCGGTGTTTTCGGTTTTTTGAGATACCGCTAACAATAAAGCATCGCTGCCATTTTGTTCAATTTCAATACTTGCTTGTGCTAGTTTAAACCGCTGGTAAGCAAGAGTTGAAAAGCCGATCGCTGTCAGTAACGATGCTGCCAGTACCGCAGAACCGATGCCGATCCACTGTTTGGCTTTTTGTTTGGCAGAGTCAGCTTCACTCAAAGCTTTTTCGGCATCACAGACAGCTTTTTTGGTTTCGAGTGTAGCTGAACGCAGCAGTTGATTTTGGTCGCTCAAAATAACTTTCTGGCTGGCAGTCAAAAACTGAAAATCTTCGTTTCTCAAACTTTTTCCTGCCGCCCAAACTAATGCTGACTGCAAATCATCTCCTCGCAACAGTTGGGAATCATCTTCACAGCTAGAATTTAGCCAGAGTTTGATGGCTTCGGAGTAAGGCGAGAGTTTTTCTAATTTTTGTTCAATTAAGTCTTGGTTAAATACAGCTTGATAAATAGGATTAGAAATTGTTAATTTTTCCCTGCGCTTAACGATTAATCCGCTTAATCGTAATTCCATTTGTTCGGCACTACCATCGGGGACAATTTCAGCTTGTTCTAATATTTGCTGATACAATCCGAGTCTCCTGACAATCCGTTGGTTTTCTCTGAAAAGCCGATCGCGAATTGTGGACAAATGTTCGGGCACATCTTGAGTTTCCCAATTCTCCACGATTTTCAAGCGCACTACTTTCTCCACCCACTCTTGAGAAGTGTGAATTTTATCTCTCTCCCCCTCTTGGCAAGCGGTGGCAGCATCTTTCTCCCCCTCTTGGCAAGCGGTGGCTGGGGGGGGTAAATTCGGGATTAATTGTGGATTTTCCAGCAGAAGTTTGCACAGCTTTTGAGTCAAAAAAGGCTGCCCGCCCGTCCAATACAAAACCTCTCTCAAAACTTCATGAGGGCTATCTGTCAGGTCTGCCAACCCTGCTGCTAGCGGTTGAGCTTCTGTTTCGTCAAAACCAGTTAATTCGATCGCCTTGCCAATATTAAAAGGGGTATTGCTGGTGGCATTTTGCTCGCGGCACAAATCCGTCGGCGATGCTACGCCTAAAAGGGCCCAAGTTAGGCGATCGAACTCTGAATTGTTGGCGCGCTTGTTGTAGCACGATCGAATTAAAGCTAAAAAATCGTCGGCGGGAAAATCTAGGGCGAGAATGCTGTCGATTTCGTCAATAAAAATGACAATATTGCTGGTAATGTTGGGTAAAAGTACGGTTTCGATGAATTCGCTCAATCTTTGAACCGGAGTTAAAAAATTGCGATCGCGCCACCAAGTCCGCACGTTGACAATATCCGACAGGTTAAAGTTATTTTCGAGAATGCGTAGCAAACCAGCATACCACTGTTCGGGAGTGACGCCGCGGTTGCCAATTTCCGAAATGTCGATCGCAGCACAAGCAATTCCTTCATTTCTCAGCCGCTGAATTGTCCGCACCTGCAAGCTAGATTTGCCCATTTGCCGGGAATTCAAAACATAGCAAAATTCTCCGGCTTTCAATCCGTTATATAAATCGTCGTCGGCTTGCCGCTTCACATAATTTGGAGCGTTATTTGTCAAACTCCCACCGACTTGATAATAACTGGGTTTTGTGGTAAAATTCATATAATTTATTCGGTTGAAACCGCTACTACATAAACAAAATCCGTCTTCGCAGACTGAAGAAGTGAGGCGGTATTAAAGCATAATTATGTATGATAAATTGTAGCACAATAGAGCATGAAAACTGATTGGACTGGATATAACGACGACAAAGACAAGTTAAGAGATGAAATTTGGTGTTTGCTGAAACAGCAAGCCGCATCTATTGGCGATCCGTTTGGTCATATTCCAAACTTTGTCGGTGCACAGGTGGCTGCCGAAAGATTGGCAAATTTACCAATTTGGCAACAAGCAAAAACGATTAAGTGCAATCCTGATTCGGCGCAAAATCCGGTGCGGATGCAAGCTTTGCAAGATGGAAAACGCCTGTATATGGCAGTACCGCGATTGACAGACGATCGCTGTTTTGTAGAGTTAACTGCTGAGGATTTGCAGAGACAAAATATATCAATTGCCGAAAGTGCGATCGCCCGCCAAGCTCTCGATTGCGGAAAATTGGTAAGTTTTGCAGAAATGGAGCCGATCGATTTAGTAATAGTCGGTTGTGTAGCGGTGGCGCGCAACGGGGGAAGAACCGGGAAAGGTGCAGGATTTGCGGATTTGGAATTGGCTATGTTGCAGGAATTCGGGTTAGTACAAATCGATACGCCTATTGTAACAACAGTGCATCCTTTGCAAATAGTCGCAGATTCGCGTTTACCAATGCAAGCTCACGATTGGGCGCTGAATTGGATTGTTACTGCCCAGGAGGTAATTGATACTAATACAAGTTATCCGCGTCCAATGGGGTTAAACTGGGATAGTATACGGCCGGAACAGTTGGAAAAAATTCCAATTTTGCGAAAGTTCAACGTAAGGATTCAGGTCGGAAATTCGGGAATGAGATCAGGCCGAGCCAAGTCACAAGAATGGGCAGAAATAGCCTCACG
>NZ_JAUBOS010000167.1:0-1177 GCF_036700365.1 Microcoleus sp. w2-18bC1 | reverse complement strand
TAAGTAGGTCGGCGCAAAAAAACCGAACTATGTTAAGATAAGTAAACAAAGAGAATATATCTACTGAGGTAACTAAATATATGGGCGCTAGATTAAGGGTATTCCTGACTCAACAGCAAGACAAAACTCTCTTACAACTGAGAACTGCTGCTGTACCACAAAAAGTCAAAGATAGAGCAGAAGTAATTAGATTAAATGCACATGGCTGGTACGTTGAAAAAATAGCTGCTCATTTTAACTGGACTCCACAAACAGTGAGAGAGGTTTTACATAAATGGTCGAATCTAGGCATGGAAGGGCTTTGGGAGTTGCCTGGTCGAGGGGCAAAGCCAACGTGGAAAGAGGAAGATATAGAGTTTTTAAAAGAATGCCTCAAAAACGAATCACGTACATATAACAGTCTTCAATTAGTCCAGAAATTAGAAAAAGAACGTTCTGTCAAACTAAGTGCCGATCGATTAAGAAGGATACTAAAAAAAAAAGGTTTATTTGGAAACGAGCCAGAAAAAGTCACAAAGGAAAACAAGACCCCCTAGTACAAGAAACGAAGCAATCTGACTTAGATATGTTGCAATTAGAGGCAGTAGCGGGAGGAATTGACTTAAAGTATTTAGATGAATCAGGTTTTTGTGCGTGGAGTGAACCAGGCTATACTTATTACCAAATAGGTGAGCAAAAACGGTTAGAACAAACGAAACGGCGTGGTCGTAGACTAAGTATTATCGGACTTCTTCAACAGGGAATCAGTTTTATTTATGGTTTAGTAATTGGGGGTGTTGATCGAAAAGCTTATATCAAAATGATGGAGCGAGAAGCCCAGGAAGCTGCTGAAATTGGACGACCGAGAGTAATTGTACAAGACAACGGCCCAATACACCGATGCAAAGAAGTCCAAGAGTTATGGCCGCATTGGGAAAAGCAAGGTTTATATATCTTCTTTTTACCCAAGTATTGTTCGGAAATGAACCCCATTGAATTGGAGTGGCAACACATTAAGAAAGATGAGTTGGCAGGACAAATGTTTGATGATGAGTTAGAACTCGCCTACGCCGTAATTCATGGAGTAGAAGCTAGAGGACAAAGGGGAAATTACACCACGCAACGTCTTAAGTTTAACTCCAATCAGGCAACTTAATGTTTTGTTACATAGATTGGTTTTTTCCCGCCTATCTACTTA
>NZ_JAUBOS010000023.1:59949-84318 GCF_036700365.1 Microcoleus sp. w2-18bC1 | reverse complement strand
ATCTAGGGAGTAGGGTTTCATTTTTCTCTTTCTTACCACCTCTAATATTGTACCTAATCGTTAAGCAAAGTGCTGTATATTAGTTTTTTTTGGCTGGCTAAGCTAAGACTGTGCGAGATATGCGATCCTCTTCGAGGGCTTCGCTAACGCGCGCCTCCAGCTTCTTCAATGTCGAATGAACAGCGAGTCGCTAGCGCCGTAGTGGCCAGTATTTTTAAGAATCTACTTCTTAAGTAACAGTCAGAATCTAGTTCTTAGGCAGTAGATTTTCGGAGAAGTATATAGTTAGCCTAGTAAATGTAGCACTAATAGCCAAGGATATCTTATGACTGATAATAAGCAGCCTTTTAACAAGCCGGAAGCCAATCCTGACTTCCAAGAAAAGAATGTTGACAATAGCGAAAACCAGCAGCTTCAGGCTCAGACTAACGAAAATGCAGAATCACAGGAAGATCAATCATCAGGCTCAGGCATTGGTGCGAGGATAGCTGGAGCAGCAGTTGGTGGTATACTCGGTGCTCGCTCTGGAGGAATTCTTGGTGCTGTAGCAGGCTCAGTTGCGGGCGCTATGATTGGTAAAGGTACTGCTGATACTGTTAACCGTGCTGTAGATAATTTAGGGGATGCAGCACACAGCGTAGCAGACGGTATTACACACACTGTAGAAGAGCTAGGGACAGTAGTAAAGGAAACTGCTGAGGAAGTTAGACCATCTATCAAAGCTACAGCAGAAGCAGTCAAGGAGACTGTTGAGGAAACTAAGCCTTCGATTAAAGGTATAGCCGAATCTGTCAATGAGACAGTTAGAGAAGCCAAGCCTTCTGTAGTAGATGCAGTCAAGAGTGCATCCGAGGAAGTCAAACCTACGATTAGAGAAGTAAAAGATTCAGTCAAGCAGACAGTCGAAGGTGTCAAGCCTTCTATACAAAGTGCAGCGGACTCTATTAAGAGTACGGCTGATGAAGTTAAGCCTTCTGCCAAAGCTGTAGCTCAAGAAATTGAAGGGGCAACTAAGGAGTTTAGATCGACTGTAAAAGATACAGCGAAAGCAGTTGAGCCATCTATAAAAAGTGCAGCCGAATCGCTTAAGTCATCTGGCAAGAGTGCTGCTGAATCAATGAAGTCATCTGCTCAAAGCGCCGCCGAATCTGCTAAAGGTGCAGCGCAGGATGTTAAGTCATCTGCCCAAAATGCAGCCGAATCTGCTAAAGACGCAGCGCAGGATGTTAAGCAGGATGTTAAGTCATCTGCCCACAATGCAGCCCAATCTCCTCAAGGTGTAGCGCATGATTTTAAATCATCTGCCCAAAATGCAGCCGAATTTGCTAAACCTCCAGTGCCTGATTTTAGGTCATCTGCCCAAAATGCAGCCGAATTTGCTAAACCTCCAGTGCCTGATTTTACGTCATCTGCCGAAAATGCAACCCCATCTCCTCAAGGTGCAGCGCAGGATTTAAAATCATCTGCCCAAAATGCAGCCCAATCTGCTAAACGTGCAGCGCAGGATGTTAAGTCATCTGCCCAATATCTAGCCGAATCCACCGAGGAAAATATGGATACGGATATTCACATCTCCGGCACTCCTAAACTCAAGGATCAAGTGGTCATTCATGACAAGAGAATCATTAAGGACTAGGTAAAGTAAGGACTTAAATCTAGCTTGTTCAAGTTAGCCCTAAGAGAGTTTAACAGAGAGTGGATCTTAGAAAAGAGCCCACTCTTTTCTGTTTAGGAGGAATGCGATCGCCTACGGTTTAACAGAGAGTCTATTTATTGAGGAACTCTCCCCCTGAAGAAGGAGAGATTCCGTTTCTAGACTACTGCCAGAAGTGGTTAAAACGGCTAAAGTTTTTTGTAGAAAAAGCTGCTTGATAAATCGAGAAATAGTTAGGGTCAAGCTGATGTAGCCAGTTCAACCCCTAACTATTTAATATCCAAATTGCAAAGTCACAGAAGCTTCTACCTGCTGTTCCCCTCCTACGACAGGCGTTGTAGCGTCAGCAGCAGCCATGCGAGCACCAGCCACTTGCCGATACATTGGAGGTGGCGCGATCGCACCGTTGACTTGAATGCCCAAAATCTCTCCCCGCTTCAAGTTGAGGGCGCTCAAGACTGCATCCGCTTGCGCTTGAGCATCTTGAGTTGCTTTGCGGAGTGCTTGTTTTCGAGCAGATTCGATCGCACTTTCGGTGGCGGCAAAACTCACGCCGTCGATGCGTGTGGCTCCGGCATTCACCGCATCGTCAAGCAAAGTGCCGGCAGATGCAGTATTAATCCGAAAACTGACGGTATTGGTCGCCGTATAGCCTGTCAAGCGCTGTTGGTTGTTGTCGAAGTTATAAATGGGATTGAGGGTGATGCCTGCAGTTTCGAGTTTTTCGACTTGGCGCGATCGCAGCAACTCTACCACAGCGGACGATCGCCTCGCCGCTTCCTGCTGCACCTCGGCCGCCGTTTTCCCCTGCACCTCAACCCCCAGCCGCACTTGCGTTTGAGTTGTTGGAATCGCTTCCACACCCCGGCCAGTGACAGTCAGCGTTCTGATCCGCTGTTCTTGAGCCACCGCCGGATCTAATCCCACAAAACTCACGAGAGTTAAGGTTAAACACAACGCTGTTACCAGACTGCGGAAGTTAATGCGATCGCGACGTTGCAAATTTGAATTCATAAACTTGATTCTCCTCACATACCACAGATGCTATACTTTACCTTCCCACTGAAATTGCTAAATATCCGGGTTGTTACATTTTTCGCAACTACAAAAATAGTCCGTACTTCTGAATAAATTATGAGTTATTATGATGTCCGCAGGACGCTCCACTAAAAAATTGGTGTTCTGGGTCAAATAAGACGTTTGGCAACGATAAATATAGAAACCCACCCAGTTTATGACACTCCGACGTAACTCTTATTTCATTTTAAATAAAATTTAAAAATGAAAAATTGTTAAAAGATGCAATCCTTAAAACAAGTTGCTCGCCGACTAAAAAAAGAGACTTACGCTGTTTATTTAGCCAGTACAGATCAGAGAGTACCTTGGTACGCCAGAATTTTAGCAGGGCTTACGGTTGCCTATGCTTTTAGCCCGATCGACTTAATTCCTGACTTCATACCGATTCTTGGCTACTTGGACGATTTGATAATTGTACCTGTGGGCATTTGGCTGGTACTGAAGATGATTCCGCCACAGGTTTTAGCCGAGTGTCGGGAAAAAGCAGCCGCAGAAATAGAGCGAGGAAAACCGATAAATCGGGCTGCCGCTGTTGTGATTATTGCCATTTGGATTGGCTTGGGAATATTAGCAGCAATTTGGCTGACACGGATATTTAAACGTTAAAAAAAATTATCTATCTATTTATAGTGTAGGGTCCGCGCCGAGCACCTTACCTTAAACAACTCGCGTGACCCAAAAATATTTAAAGTTAAAAAAATCACCTATCTAGTTATAATATAGGGTGCGCCTAGCGCACCTTACGTTAAAAAAACTCGCAGTATCGCATACCAAGTATTATTTACCGCTTAAAAAATTAAACTAACTTTCTAGCTATGACTCAAACCACTGATTTCCTCAGCCACCTCAACCCATCTCAGCGCCAAGCAGTCGCCCATTATAACGGGCCGCTGTTAGTAGTAGCGGGCGCTGGTTCCGGCAAAACCAGAGCTCTAACTTACCGAGTTGCTAACTTAGTTCGCACGCATCGAGTCGATCCTGAAAATATTCTCGCGGTGACATTTACAAATAAAGCCGCCAGGGAGATGAAAGAAAGAATTGAGAAATTGCTGGCAACTCAGCAAGCTGAAGCCGAATATGGCAAACCTTTGGTAGACTTAGCCCCGGATGTGCAGACGAAATTGCGATCGCAAATTTACCAAAGAATTACCAAACACATTTGGATGGGAACTTTTCACTCTTTGTGCGGCCGCATTCTCCGCTACGATATTGAAAAATACCAAGACGAAAAAGGCCGCCAGTGGAAGAAAAACTTTTCGATTTTTGACGAGTCAGATGCTCAAAGTCTCGTTAAACAAATCGTCACCAAAATACTGAACCTCGACGACAAGAAATTTGACCCGCGAAAAGTCCGCTATGTCATAAGCAACGCTAAAAATAAAGGTTTGTCGCCTCAAGAATACCAAGCAGCAGAACCGGATTATCGAGGTCGCGTGATTGCCGATGTTTACAGTCGCTACCAAGACGCTTTAGCAGCAAACAATGCCCTAGATTTTGATGATTTAATCCTCGTTCCTGTTAAACTTTTGAGCCAAAACGAGGAAGTATTAAGTTACTGGCATAAAAAGTTTTGCCATATTTTAGTTGACGAATACCAAGATACCAACCGCACTCAATATGATTTGATTCGGATGTTGGTGACAAATAACGCCGACCCGAAAAGCTTCGATAAATGGCAAAACCGCTCGATTTTTGTCGTGGGCGATGTCGATCAATCAATTTACAGCTTTCGGATGGCAGATTATACCATCTTGCTGGAATTTCAAGAGGATTTCGGAGATGGTTTGTCCGACGAGAAGACTGGGACAATGGTAAAATTAGAGGAAAATTATCGATCGCGCGAAAACATCCTGCAAGTCGCGAACCACTTGATCGAACACAATACCGAACGGATAGAAAAAATTCTGCGCCCGACTCGCGAACCGGGAGCTCCGATTGTTGTCTGGCGCGCCGACAACGAATTAGATGAAGCGGAATTTGTAGCAGGTCAAATTCATTCCTTAAAGCGCCAAAACTCCGAATACGAAAACGGCAGTAACTTTGCCATTCTCTACCGCACGAACGCTCAATCTCGCTCCTTTGAAGAAGCGTTAATGCGTTTAGACCTTCCCTACAATATTGTCGGCGGTCTAAAGTTTTACGATCGCAAAGAAATCAAAGATATCCTAGCATACCTGCGGACGCTTGCCAATCCCGACGATAGCGTCAGCCTCAAACGTATCATCAATACTCCCCGCCGCGGGATTGGGGATACCACATTTTCCAAAGTCGAAGACGCTGCAACTCAATTGGGCATTCCGTTGTGGGAAATCCTCAGCGATGAATCTTCTGTCAATACTCTCGCAGGGCGATCGGCAAAAGCTATTATTAAGTTTGCCGAAATGATTGGCCGTTGGCAATCGCAAGTTGAAACCCTGCCGGCTTCGCAAATTGTCCAAGGAATTATCCAAGATTCAGGCTACATTGAAGATTTGAAAAATCAAGGAACCGAGGAAGCAGAAAATCGCATAGAAAACGTCAGAGAATTGTACAATGCAGTGCTGCAATTTGAAGAACAAAACGAAGAACCGACGCTGACATCATTTTTAGCAAAAGCATCTTTAGCATCCGATTTAGATGACTTGCAGGAAGAAGATTCCCGCGTGTCGCTGATGACGCTGCACTCAGCAAAAGGATTAGAATTTCCCGTGGTATTTCTAGTCGGGATGGAACAGGGTTTATTTCCCAATTTCCGCAGCTTGGACGACCCCAAAGCGATCGAAGAAGAACGCCGTTTGTGCTACGTCGGCATCACTCGCGCCCAGGAATTGCTATTTCTCACCCACACTCGCGAACGTCGCCTCTGGGGAGGTTTCCGGGAACACTGCACCCCTTCGCTATTCTTAGGAGAATTGCCGCCGCATTTGCTGGCTGGAAGTGCGAAGAAAACTAAAGCCGGGAAAACGGCTGCATCTAAAGGAAAAACTAATAATTCAGCAGCAAATTCTGCGAGTTCTAAAGCGGGAAACAATGGACAATCGGTGGATTGGCAAACGGGCGATCGGGTTTTTCATCATGCTTTTGGAGTTGGAGAAATTACCCACGTTTTGGGAGAAGGCGATAAAACTAATCTGGCAATTAAGTTTTCAGGTTTGGGCAGAAAAATCATCGATCCGAGAACAGCTAAGTTGCAGCGAGTTTAAGTAAAAATATAGCTAAGCATCTGCGTTAATCTGCGTTAATCTGCACACATCTGCGGTTTCCCTATCCATCCAAGATTTATGCAATAACTCTAATCAGTTAAACTTCGCATTGCTAATAACGCCGCCCCATAAGCAGCCGCAGTATGAATCGGCGTTAATACAGACACTTTTAAATAACGCTTTCTAATCGCACTCCAAACCGCATTTTTAGCCCCGCCGCCAGCAGTATAAACTTTTGTCAAAGGAGTTGCACCCAATTCTTGCAATAATTGATATCCCCGCGCTTCAATCCGCGCTATGCTTTCTAGCAAACCGTGCAGAAATTCCACTGAATCAGTTGGACGCGGTTCGAGTTGGGGTGGCAAATTCGGGTCATTAATCGGAAAGCGATCGCCCTTTTTCAACAATGGGTAATAATCCAGCAAACTCTCTTGTGCTGGATCAATTTGTGTGCTATAGTTATCCAACTCAACATCAGTAAAAAAGTGTCGCAGCACCGCACCTCCGGTATTAGAAGCACCTCCAACTAACCACAAATCGCCTAATTTGTGACTGTAAATCCCGTATCTAGAATCATCGACGCGGGTATGACTTAACAGTTTGACTGCTAGTGTAGAACCGAGAGAAGTTACTGCTTCCCCCGGTAAATTGACACCGCTTGCTAAAAATGCTGCGATGCTATCGGTTGTACCAGCACAAACTGTACAATCGCGGGGAAAACCGAAGCGATCGCCCACTTGAGATATCACTTCCCCCACAGGCGTCCCCGGTGCGACAACTTGCGGCAATTCAGGAGTTGCAGCGCCCGCAATTCCCTGTGTCAGCCAATTCGGATAGCACAAAGTATCAACATCAAAACCCAGTTTCAAAGCATTGTGATAGTCGCTAATTCCTAATTTTCCGTGCAGCAGAAATGCCAGCCAGTCAGCTTGATGCAGGAAAACTGTAGGGGCGATTTCCTCTCGAAAGTCTTGCAACCACAGGAGTTTTGCCAGACTGGATGTTGCGCTCAATACTGTGTGGTTATCCGGCGCGATCGCCCGCAACCTCTCTGTCACCGCTGCACCACGCGCATCATTGTATAAAATCGGTTCGCATACTGGTATACCCTCCGTATTGCACAGCATGACAGTGGAAGATGTGCCGTCAAGGGCGATCGCCCTTACCTGATTGCGGATTGCTGGGGGAATTTGCTCGATCGAATCCCACAGCGCATTTTGCCACACCGAGGGCAATTCAGGCTGTTGTTGCCCGTTGTTGGCAAAAGTATATTCTGTCTCACAATGTATTGTACCCTGGGAGTCTATGACAGTCGATCGCGCGCCCGTGGTGCCGAAATCTATTCCCAAATAAAGATTCATTTGCCACTCCCGCGAATTTTCCTATATTTGACGAAACCACAAAGTTTATTTGCGTCTTATGGTTGTTTCTAACCCAGCTTTTTATGCTGCGGAAAATTTGGATTTAATTAGAGCATAAATTTCTAATCATTGAATTTTCCCGGCTTAATTTATGAAATATTTTCCCCTACTACCGTGCTTCTACATAGTCACAGAGCGTAGTGGGTTGGGGAAGCGGTAAACCTTCTTCTCGCAATCCTTCTAAGTGAAATTCGATTGCTTCTTTAATTTGCTGCTGTACTTCCGCAAGGGTAGCGCCTGTGGCTGCACATCCGGGCAAATCTGGTGGATATGCTGAATAATTATTGGGTGTTTTTTCAATCACAATGGCATAACGCATTAGTTGTTTTGCTCATCTTTATGATTTGTTTCCCTCTGCCTGTAGTTGTTTAATAATATCTCTGACTTTAATTGACATTTATTACTAACATAATTAGCAGCAAGGAACGAAATGACGAAAAGCCGATAACTCAGTAAAAAAGGTTTTAAATAAAAGACTTGATAAAGGGCTGAAATCGCTATATACCACAGCTTACCGCTCTCGCTGCCAGAAGAGAAGAACCACCACACCGAAACCAACTACCCAAAGTTTCCCCGAACACCACCCACCCGAAACCCCAAACCCAACAGCAAACCCCAGCCCCCCAACCGTCCGCCCCCCCACTCGGGAGGTGACCTGATGTTGCTTGCAGATTAAAGGTTAGGTGATCGTACTTCAAGCAACTACCTCCTTTTCGCCAACCGACGCGATCGCCCAGCTTGCATTCACTCTCATAACCAACTTTGCCCCCCACTTCCAACCAAATTTTTTTCTGGACGCTAAAACCAAAGCGACCCTGACTATATTTTACCCACAACTGATCGATGGTGCGTAAATCATCGCAAGGAAAATTCTTGATCGAGTCCCTATCCAAATAACCTCCTTGGTTCTCCCGTCTCGCAGCTTTCAGCATTACCTTGAGTGTTTCCCCATCCGCCTCTTTCCACTCCCCTGCTGCTAATAAATCCCGCAGACGAGTATAGTCAACACCCCGCGCTGATTTAAGCGAGTCTGGTGGCGGAGGAGGTACTTGAGGTGATGGTTGAGGCGATCGAGTACCAAGATCCTGCAAAACTTCAGTAGCAGATTGATAACGTTTTTTAATAGCAGGTTGTATCATTTTATCTAAAACCTGACCCAGTTCCGAGCTGACAGATGCTTTTAAGTGTTCTCGCCACACCCACTCAAACTCGCTATCATCGAATAAATCAATCGGCTCAACCTGAGTTAACAGACACAGACAAGTCACACCCAGACTATAAATATCACTAGCAGGAATCGGTTTACCGTTGGCTTGTTCTGGTGCCATATATCCAGCCGTACCGATTCTCGTTCCCGTTAGCCCTAGAGCCGTTTGTGTCGCATATTTCGCGGCTCCAAAGTCAACTAAAACCATTTGCCCATCTTGCCGAAGAATAATATTTTCGGGCTTGATATCTCGGTGAATAACTTGGCGAGAGTGAATGAACTCGAATACTGGCAATAAATTATTAAGTAAGTCGCGAATCTGCGTTTCGCTAAAATATCCCTTAGATTCTAGTGCTTCGGCTAAATTTTCACCGTCGATGAATTCTTGGACTAAATACTGCCGTCCATCTTGACTAAAATATGCTAATAAGTCGGGAATTTGAGAATGTTTACCCAACTGTTCTAGGCGTACTGCTTCAAGCTCAAATAACTCAGCAGCTTTCTGGATACTAGAAATGCCTTGAAATTGGGGGTAAAATTGTTTAATAACGCAGGGAGGTTTAGATGGTTTATACTCGTCAATAGCTAGAAAAGTGCGCCCAAATCCCCCTTGTCCAATAATTTTTTGGGCTCCGTAGCGATCGCCCAATAGCAGTTTATTCCCACATTTTTGACAAAATTTTGTATAGCCAGACGGGTTTTGGAATAGGCAATCAGGGTTTAGACACTGGCTCATAAAATATGCTTAGAGATTACAGATTAAAGCTCTGGATGCGATGCCAGCGCACATGGTGTTAAATGTGGAACAGCAGATCCCGGTAAGGACATCGCATTGCCTTTCATCGTGTCAACTTAAGTCTGAAACCTGTGTATCTCTCGCTTTTATCCGAGGCCAGATCCCCCTAAATCCCCCTTAAAAAGGGGAGTAGGGGTTGACTTTGATCGGACTCTTGTCCCCCCCTTATTAAGGGGGGCTAGGGGGGATCTGGCCTCGACGATAAACAGCAGTCTATGACTACGTTTGACCTTAAGTTGAGACTAATAGGCACTGCCTAAGTCCCCACTCAAAACTCGTTAAACTTTTGTCCCGCACTCAGGACAAAAGTTATTCGTCGAAACATTCTTCGCGCCGCAACTGGGACAATAAACCAACTCCGCAGAGTGCAACTTGCTACGATCGGGCAAACCAACCATTTGAGCATTGCTCTTACCTGGAACTACCATCGGATAGCAGTTTTCGTCCCTCGTCACCTTCACGTTGATCAGCACTGGGCCGTCGTGAGCGAGCATTTGGGCGATCGCATCTTTGAGTTCCTCCGGTTGCGAAACCAGCATCCCTCTCACGCCGTAAGCTTCAGCCAGCATCACAAAATCCGGCATCCCCACAGTCATATTCGACGACGAATAACGCTCGCCGTAGAACGCCTGCTGCCACTGCCGCACCATGCCTTGCCAGCCGTTATTTACAATCACAATCTTGACATTAATGCCGTATTGTGCTAATGTTCCCAGCTCTTGAATATTCATTTGCACGCTAGCATCGCCAGCAATACAAATGACTTGCTCATCGGGTAGCGCCATTTTCGCGCCCATCGCCGCCGGCACCCCGAAACCCATCGTTCCCAAACCAGCGCTGGAAATCCAGCGGCGCGGCCCGTTGTTCAAGAATTGAGCCGACCACATTTGATGTTGACCGACATCTGTTGTGTAGTAAGCATCTGGCGCTTGAGTAGCCAATTCCGAAATCACCTCTTGCGGAGCCAAAATATCTGGGTAATGAGGCACAACTAACGGATAGTCCTGTTTCCAGTGATCGATCCTCTGCAGCCATTCCGCAGTCTGTCCGGTCTTCCCCGAAACTCCAGTTTCCCGACAGCGGCGCAGCAAATCGAGCAAAACTTGGCGGACATCTCCGACAATCGGCACGTCAGGGCCGCGATTTTTGCCTACTTCCGCCGGGTCGATATCGATGTGAATCACCTTAGCGCGCGCGGCAAACTCGTCTAATTTTCCCGTCACGCGATCGTCAAACCTCGCCCCTACAGCAATCAGCAAATCGCACTCGGTAACGGCAAAATTAGCGTAAGCAGTGCCGTGCATCCCTAGCATTTTCACCGACAAAGGATGGTTTTCATCAAAGGAACCTTTGCCCATCAGCGTTGTCGTCACCGGCAATTGGAAAAGTTCGGCGAGTTCCTTAATTTCCTCGTGGGCCCCCGCCGCGATCGCCCCGCCGCCCACATAAAGCAAAGGACGCTTTGCTTCCTTCAGCAAATGAATTGCTTGATTAATTTGCCGAGGATTTCCCTTCACCGTCGGCCGGTAGCCCGGAATTCTCACTGCTCCGGGTTCCACGGGCAGATAGTCAAATTCTTCCAAACCCACATCCTTGGGTACATCAACCAAAACAGGCCCCGGCCGCCCTGTACTCGCGATGTGGAAAGCTTCTGCCACAATTCGCGCCATATCTCTGGGGTCGCGCACTACATAGGAATGCTTGACAATTGGCAGGGTAATCCCGTAAATATCTGTTTCCTGAAACGCATCAGTACCGATCGCCGCACGGGGCACCTGACCAGTAATAATTACCATCGGGATCGAATCCATGTGGGCTGTCGCAATCCCCGTCACTAAATTAGTTGCACCAGGGCCAGAAGTAGCAAAACAAACCCCAACTTTGCCAGTAGCGCGGGCGTATCCGTCAGCCGCGTGAGCAGCGCCTTGTTCGTGGCGCACCAGAATATGTTTGATAGCGCCAGTTTCTTCGGCGCGGTAGAGTTCGTCGTAAAGCGGCAGAATTGCACCGCCGGGATAACCAAAAATATGCTTGACGCCGTGGCGGATCAAGCTGTCAATCAGAGCAAATCCACCAGTTGCACGCTTGATGGTCACTTTAGTTTTTAGTTGCACAGTATTTCCTTCCTTAAACTAATTATGATTTTTAATGAAAGCTTTTATACTACTTTAATCTCAATTAATGAAACTAGGAAAATTTAAGTGGTGAGATTTTACAAAAGATTTCGCGATCGCAGAGGGTTCGACCGATCGAGACATTGTGGAACACCAGAGGAAGAAAAGAAACAGAGGAAATCGCGGCTTCTATGCCGGTGTACCGCTATATGACGCTTGTATAGCATTCGTTCTGCGGCCTTCGACAAGAAAAACCATCGTTTCAGCAATTAAGAACGTCCTAATCATCAGGGCGGTTGCTATGTTATCGATCGATCGCGAAAAGAAAGCCATCTTCCCTCTTACCATAGGTGTCAACACTAGCCTAAAACCGTTGATAAATCTTGTTTAGACGCGAGTATCGCTCCCCCTCCCATTCCCGTTAGGAAGGGAAACTAAAGAGAATGCTCCGGTTCCCCCCAACTCTCAGGGGATCTGGACAATCATCGTCAAACAGTAGATCGGTACTACATTTGACGTTAAGTTGACACCCCTCCCCTCTTCTATCTTCCTTCTTCCTTCTTCCTTCTTCTTTATTCCTTATTCCTGACATCCGTTACATCCGTTACACAATCCGTTGCCGAACTTCCTTCTTTGCAAAGTTTACAGAACATCCTGCAAGACTTTGCGAGTATGTTTCCAAGCTGCCATTCCCATCACCGAAACCAAAAAGCCCAAACTCAGCAACACGATCCGCAAGCCGACGTCATCCGAGCCGACTGCTTTGCTGACAGCATCCGTCAGAGGGCCAGTAATCGCTAAAGGCAGGCTCAGAGCAATATTAATCGCATTGTTCTCAAATCCAAAGACTTTGCCCCGCATAGATTCTGGAGTTTTTTCTTGAATCAGAGCTTGCATCGGGCCGTTAATTAAGGAAGCACCAAAACCGAACAAAGCGCTCAATCCGAATCCCACCCATAACTGTCGAGTAAAGGCAAACATTGCTAATACAAAACCCATCATCAAGAAACCGATTAAAGGCAGAGGTTTGTGGTGCATTCGATGACCCCAGTGTCCCAAAAAGGCTGCACCGAAGACCATTCCAATTCCCGCAGCAGCGAGCAAAAAGCCAAATTGAGTTTCTTTGAGACCTATTTTGCCTGAAAGTGCGATCGCCAGCACCTGAAGCGCTGCAAACACCGAATACAAAATCGTCAACTGCACCATCGCGTTGCTGACAAGGTGATTGTGTTTCAAATAGCGCAAACCTTCTTTGAGATCTTGCCAAGGATGGACGTTTTTGCCACTGCTGCCGGCATGACTTTCTTTGATCCGCATGGCATAGATCAAACCTGCCGATATCAGGTACAACCCGCCCAGCAAAAACTCTTGAGAAGCTGCCCCGAAGCTGTGTTTGACCCAACTAAACAGCGGTTCGCCGATCGTCATCCCGACAATAATCCCGCCCATTGTGGACGAGGCGAACAGCGCATTTGCTGACATCAGTCCCTCTCGCCCCACGGCCAGGGGGATTGCCGCCTGCTCTGCCGGAGCAAAAAATTGCGTTACGGTAGAGATCAAAAACGTCATCGTCAGCAAAACCACAAAAGCTTTGGGCAAAAACGGCAAAGCTATAATCAACCCGGCTCGAATCACGTTGCAGGCGATCAGCATTTGCTTTTTGGAAAAGCGGTCTACCACGATACCGGCTACGGAACCAAAGACGATCGCCGGCACGGTGTAGGCGATCATCACTGCTGACAGCATTGAATTTTCCGAATGTTGCCAAGAAACTGGCCAGGGTCGGTAGTCGCCGGTTTTCAGCAGAATAATCAGCAATACATAAAAAATTTTATCCGCCACTTGGGCTAATAACTGGCCCGTCCACAAGGCGAGGAAGGGGCGATTTCTCAGTAGGGCATCAAGCCCGCTGCGGTCAGGGGGAGGGCTGGCTGGGTGCATAGGAATAGTTTAACTGACCGCCTCTGGCAATTATAGTTTTCAGCAATATGTGCAAATCTGACATAGCAAAGCGGAAACTCGGAAAACTCCTGTCTCCTGCGTTCTTTTTCTGTTTTAGCAGATCGGCGGGGGACGCCTGCTGCTGTCTTTCTTAACTCTACCGCGATCGGCCGGAGCCGAGAGCCCGCGCCCCTGGAAAATTCCAGAATATTGTTAAAGGTTGGCGTGCATTTCATCGCGAGTACAAGATACGGTAATATACTTGACAAAATACTTGCTGCTGGCAGTGATATTAAAAGATGTCACGCCGATTAAGTAATATAACGAAGGTACTAACTGTTAGGAGTGAGAAACTTGAAAAAGGTTGAAGCTATTATTCGCCCCTTTAAACTAGACGAAGTGAAAATCGCACTCGTCAATGCTGGTATTGTGGGGATGACTGTTTCTGAAGTTAGAGGTTTTGGCCGTCAGAAGGGCATGACAGAACGCTATCGCGGTTCTGAGTACACCGTTGAGTTCTTGCAAAAGCTCAAGGTGGAGATTGTTGTGGAAAACGATCAGGTTGACATGGTGGTTGATAAAATTATCGCGGCTTCCCGCACGGGCGAGATTGGCGACGGCAAGATTTTCATCTCCCCTGTAGAACAAATTATTCGGATTCGGACTGGGGAAAAGAACTTGGAGGCAATCTAAGATACTGGGGCATTGGGCATTGGCCAAACAGGCGAAACAGGTAATGGGTCATCGGCAACTTCATTGCCAACGAAAAACCTCTTTCCTGTTTAGTTGTGATACCTAAGTGTCAATATCCAATGCCACAGTTACCCCATATTTTGGCTTTTTTCTTCATTATGGGTTGACAATGTTGGCTACTTGTGGTAGGAGAGCATGAAAGGCTCGACCGCGGTGAGAGTGCGATCGCTTGATATCGGGTGTCATTTCTGCAAAAGTCTGTTGCTGTGCGGGTACGTAGAAAATGGGGTCATATCCGAAACCTCCCGTACCGCGAGGAGTGTGGAGGATTTCGCCACGGCAAATTCCTTCTACTTGCAAGGCAATTGTACCGTCGGGACGGGCGATCGCGATCGCGCAAACAAATTGTGCTTCCCGGTTTTGTTCGTTTCCCAATTCTTTGAGAAGTCGAGATATCCTATCAGCATCGGTTTTCCCGTACCGTGCGGAGTAAATGCCCGGTTGACCGTCGAGTGCATCTACCATTAAACCAGAATCATCGGCGATCGACCATTTGCCCGTTGCTTTTGCCACTTCAGACGCCTTCAAGCAAGCATTAGCAATAAAAGTTTCGCCTGTTTCTTCGATTTCCAACTCTTCCGGTTTTAGTTCCAATTCCCATCCCAAATCCTGAAGATAAACTTGCATTTCCTTGAGTTTACCCGGATTGCCTGTAGCTACAACTAGCAATTTGCGATCGGTCATTCGATTTTAGATTTTAGATTTTAGATTTTAGATTGACTTGCGCGAGATAAATTCGGGGGCTTGAGGATTTTAGATTTTAGATTTTGGATTGATTCCACGGATAAATCCCGTGGCGGGTACCACCTTTGAAATTCTTGGTCATTATTTCTCTTAAAACTTATGGCTCCATATTAACAAAAGATTGGGGAAATGGTTGCAACAAAATTCCCAAAATCTTATCAACATCTTGAATATAGTATTCAATCGGATCGATATAAACAGTAGTTTCCTCCAAAATCAAGAATTTCCAGTTAGTTCCAGTCGTCACCGCCCCGTAAATGCGATCGACCTCACTGTCTTGGTTTTGATTGAAACATTGGGCCGCTACCATTGCGGCCACGCATTGACCCAAACCGCCAATTATATCTTCCTTTTTTGCCTCAAAAATTGTTATAACCGGAGCAGTGATGAACAATTGTTCTGAAGAACCGCTAATAATATAATCGCAAAATCCTTGCAAACCTCTTTCTGGATCGACAGTAAAATCCTTACCGGAAAAAAGAGAAACTCGTTTGTTTAACAATCGCCTAACTTCTGCTAATATCGGGGCAATCAAAAATTCTGAACGAGCTTTTTCTGTGGAAATAAAAGTTGCTAGCGGTACATAATCAATCAGGATTGTTGTTAAAATTTCGGATGGTAAAACTGGTTTTGTTTCGGCAAATAAATTGCGACTTTCATCTAAGGTTAATCCAAAATCTTTTTTGACTCTCGCAAGACAGAAATCGCTGTAAGCCATTTGCTTTTATCCTAAAATTTATCTGATATAGCAATAGTATTTCATGGTGAGTAAGATTTTTGAACGAACCGCGAAGACGCGAAGAACGCGAAGAAGAGAAGAGAAGAGAAAGATTTCACAATTGATGGGAGGATTGCTACGGCAATACTTTTTTTAACCGCAGAGGGCGCAGAGGACACGGAGAAAGAGAGATTAGATATCAATTTATCCGCGTTTATCTGCGTTTATCTGCGGTTAAAAACTCCGATTAATTCTGCGCCCAAGCTTTCGCCCAGTTTAAGTTTTGCATAACTTCTTTCAATGTCGCCGCTTCTGAATACAGTCGCAACACCGGTTCGGTTCCGCTAAACCGAATTAACAGCCAACTTCCGTCAGCTAAGCGGAATTTATATCCGTCAACTTTGTTGCAATCTACAACTGCTTTGCCGGCGATTTCTGTTAATGGTTGATTTTGCAGCAGCGACAGCAAACGCGACCTTTCTTCCATGTTTGCTAGGTGCAAGTCGATTCTGTCATAAGCTGAAGTAAAGCTTGTTTCTTGTTGCAGTCGGCTGTAAATTTTGCTTAAGTCTTCCCCGGATTTGACAACTGCTTCTAATAAGTACAGCGCTGACAGTAAAGCATCTCGTTCGGGGATGTGTGTACCGTAGCCAATTCCACCCGATTCTTCGCCGCCGACTAAGACTTGGGTGGTTAACATTCGATCGGCTATATACTTGTAACCGATCGGCGTTTCAAATAATGGCAAGTTGTACAGCTTGGCAATTTTGGGAATTATGTCTGAACCGCTGACTGTTTTGATGACTTCCCCGGTCAAGCCGCGCCGTTTTGCTAAATGTTCGATTAATATGGGAACTAGGATTTGTGAACTGAGGAAGTTGCCGCTAGAGTCAACTGCTGCAATTCGATCGCTATCTCCGTCAAATACAAATCCGATTGACAAACCAGAACTTTTTCGCTGGTGAGTACGCATCACCCGAAATAACTGCGACAGGTAGCGCGGCAAAGGTTCCGGTGCACCGCCACCAAACAGCGGATCTCGATCGCTGTTGACTTCATGTACCGTTTCTTCTAAAATTTGAGCTAATCCTCCGGCGGCGGCACCGTGCATTACATCTACAAATACTGTAATTTTGTCGCTGGCGATCGCTTCTTTAATCGCCTCAATATCTACCATTTCCCGCAAGGTTTTGCAGTAAGCGGGCCAAGGATTGAAATTCTCCAATTTGCCGGGAGTTGCTGAAAGTGCCGCCGGATTTTCGAGTTTGGCTTCTATCTGTTGAGTAACTTCGGGGGAAACTGAACCGCCAAATCCGCCCTTGACTTTTAACCCTAAATATGCGCCGGGATTGTGGCTGGCTGTCAGGACGATCGCACCCAAAGCATTTAATTGTTGGGCAGCTAAACTGAAAGCTGGAGTGGGGGCGTAGGATTCGCTAAGTAGCACGTCAAATCCTGCGTTTTGGATTGCAATAGCCGCTGTTTGGGCAAATTCTTCAGCCAGAAATCGGCGGTCGTAACCGACAATTACAGTACCGCTGCTGCCATCGCTACCACCAGTTTGTGCGAGAACTTGTGCCGCTAGGGGAGCGACTAACGCTACGCGATCGAATGTAAAATCGTCAGCAATGATACCGCGCCAGCCATCTGTACCGAATTTAATAGGATTCATTTAGTCACAAGTCATGAGTCACCCGTCTATTTTATGGGTTTATCAGTCGATCGTCATCTGATTTTAGATTTTAGATTTTAGATTTTAGATTTGGGAATCGCTCCCATAGCCTGTACTGTGGCTGTTGACTGTTGACTGCTGACTGTTAGTTGTCATTAGCCTTGCTTGATAGATTATGTTGGGCGGAGTGAAACGGAGGGTTCGTCCCTCAACCCAACCTACTAATTACTGTTAACTGCCAAATGCCAAATGCCAACTGCCAACTGTCAACTGTCAACTGTCAACTGACTAAAAGAAAGCCGGTTGGTGGCGGATCAAATTCAGGAATTCTTCGCGAGTTTTCTGTTCTTCTTGAAACACGCCCAACATGGCACTCGTAACTGTCCAAGAACCGGGTTTTTGCACACCCCGCATCGTCATGCACATATGGCTGGCTTCCATTACTACAGCTACTCCCTGCGGTTCCAATATTGTCTCAACGGCTTCGGCAATTTGGCGCGTCAAACGTTCTTGCACCTGCAATCGGCGGCTGTACATCTCGGCAATTCGGGCTAATTTGCTCAGTCCCACTACTTTTTGGTTGGGAATGTAAGCGATGTGAACTCGGCCCATAAACGGCAGCATATGGTGTTCGCACATACTGAATACGCTGATGTCTCGCACCAGTACCATTTCGTTGTGACCTTCGTCAAAGATAGCGCCGTTAAGAAGTTCTTCGAGGGATTGACTGTAGCCGCTGGTGAGAAACCGCATTGCTTCTGCTACCCGCTTCGGGGTTTTGAGCAATCCTTCCCGTTCAGGATCTTCTCCTACTCCCAGCAGAATTGTCCGAACGGCGGCCATCATTTCTTCTTGGCCTACTTCTGAGGGTACGGGTATGTGGGATTCTTGACCGTGCGAGGAATTGCGATCGGGTCGAGTGGGGATGCGCGGGGAGTTGTTCTCTGCGGTTTGTAACAGTTTCATGCTGTCAGTCGAGAGTGAGTTCGAGCCATTGGAATCGGCGGAAGATGCAATTGTCATAACAAGTTGGTGTGAGGGTGAATCGATTTTCGATTTTCGATTTTAGATTTTCGATTGGGGGATATATAGCCTTTCTCAAAAATGTGAGGTACGAATTTTGACCTGGAAAGCTTGACATTACAGGGTTTCTGTATACCTCATTTATCGGAGAACCGCTATAGCTAGAGATTCAAAGATTGTTGAATTCGAGAAAAATCCAGCAGTCTAAAATCTCAAGTTCACAAAACTCCTGCGTTGGACATGAGGGTGATTTCTTCAATTACTGCACTTGCTGGCAACTGAACTGCGTGCAGAATTGATTGGGCGACGATTTCTGGGGTTAACATGGCGGTGCGATCGAAGTCGGCGTCTACGGTGTCTGTGTCCCACAGGGGAGTGTTGACAGAACCCGGACAGATTGCTGTTACGCGAATTCCGTGAACCCGTTCTTCGGCGGCTAAGGTTTTAGACAAAGCCATGAGACCGAATTTGCTAACGCAGTAGGCTCCCCAGTTGGGGAAGGCTTGGGTGCCGGCGATCGAGGAAACGTTGATGATGATTCCTGATCGGCGATCGCGCATGGAGGGCAAAACTCCTAAAATGCACTGCCAAACGCTAGTTAGATTGAGGTCTAGAACGCTCTGCCACTCGGCTAGCGGCGTTTCCGTCAAAGAGCCGGTGTAGCCCATGCCAGCGCTGTTGACCAGGATATCTACGGAACCCAATTGAGCTGCGATCGCGCTGATGCTGCTTTGCACTTGCTCAATTTTTGCCAAGTCTAAGGGATAAGCTTCTGCTTTCACTCCGACTGCTCGGGCTGCTGCGGCAACGGCTTCTAAGTTTTCCGACTCTCGGCTAACTAAGGCCAGATTTATGCCCTCGGCGGCGAACGCTAGAGCCGTCGCTTTGCCAATACCGCTGCTGGCTCCGGTAATCAGAGCCTGCTTTGTTGTGGGATGGTTCATTCAGTGTCCTAATACTTTCGCTCGGCAAGTCCCTCAAGCGTTGCAGCCTTCTTCGCCAAATTAGAAAGCTGTCTGCTGCGGGTGATCACAGTTAATTATGAGATCAACATTAAGAACTGTTAAGCCGGTGTCACCTGAGAAATTATAACACTGCTGACTGATTCGCAGAATAGTGACTGGTGAGTTATCACTTATGAGTTGGAAGTTAAGAGATTTTCACTCATAACCGATAACTCTGAATCGATCGGCTCAAGCCGCAATTTCAGTGAATACACCGATGTGGCGAAACTTTTGATACCGGAGATCGCGTCGCTGCTGACCCGTAAGCTGGGTTAGTTCTGCTAAGTTTTCTAACAAAGCTTGTTTGAGTATGGACGCAGCTTTGAGGGGATTTGAGTGAGCGCCACCGATCGGCTCTGGTACTATTTGATCGAGAACGCCGAGGTTTTTCAAATCCCAGGAAGTAATTTTCAGGGCTTCTGCGGCCAAGTTCGCTTTGCCAGAGTCTTTCCAGAGAATCGCTGCGCAAGCTTCGGGAGTGGCGACGGTGTAGACGGAATGTTCCAGCATCAACAGCCGCTCGCCGACACCGATACCCAATGCGCCGCCGGAACCGCCTTCGCCGATGACGGTGCAAATAATGGGAACGTCGAGGCGAAACATTTCTCGGAGGTTACAGGCGATCGCCTCTCCCTGTCCGAGCTGTTCTGCTTCTAAGCCCGCCCAAGCCCCCGGAGTGTCGATAAAGGTGAAAATTGGCATTCCGAAGCGATCGGCGTGTTCCATCAACCGCAGGGCTTTGCGATAGCCACCGGGAGCAGCCATGCCGAAGTTGCGGGCGATATTGTCTTTTGTGTCGCGCCCTTTTTGATGGCCAATGATGACTGTAGGACGCCCGTCTATGCGGGCAATTCCGCCGACGAGGGCGGGGTCGTCTCCGCCGCGCCGATCGCCGTGAAGCTCGATCCACTCGTCGCTAATTGCCTGAATGTAATCGAGGGTGCTGGGGCGGCGCGGGTGACGGGCGAGTTGCAGCCGCTGCATGGGGGACAAGCTGCTGAAGATTTCTTGTCGCAGTTGGGCGGAACGCGCTTCGAGTTTGCGAATTTCGTCGGTGACATCGACGCTGTTTTCTGCGGCGAGTTCGCGAATCTGGTGAATTCGGGTTTCGAGTTCGGCCAGGGGCTTTTCAAAATCTAAGAGTAAGGGTTTACGGTCTGGGTTTGGCACGCTGATAATTTCTATAAGGTTTTGTCAGGTTTTGTCGATCGACTATTTCCAGATCCTACCCTGTCAGGGGATGCTGAAAAAGAGGGGAAATTTGGAAGTTTTAAATTTTGAATTATGCTTGGCTTACTAAGCTTGTTGAAAACCAGAGGCTGGAGCCTCGTTTTTTGCTACACTATTTTTGCTTGCTGCTGATTTTTACGCCCCTCTTTCCCCCCGGCCCTGGGTTCCCCACCGCCACAAAAGGCCTAACCCTGCTGAACTGTTCCCAGTCCAAAAAGCGACACCAGCGCGATCGAACTCACCCATTCGGAAGCTGTAACAGCCCTGTCTATATTACCTTTTGTCGCCAAAATTCAAAGATCAGAAGACTTGAAGACAAACTATTGCCACCAATCACATCGGCTGGTTCCGAACTGCCAACTACTTTTTTTTGGGTTGTGCGATCGGATCTAATGTTAATAGTTAACTGTTAAAAATTCACTATTAACTGTATAAAAAAAGTTACTGGTTATTATCAGAAAAACTTTCCTCAATAACCAATAACCACAACAAATCACATCAAACTGACATTAATAAAGGTCTGAAACCGTGCTTGACAGAAATATGACCGATTTGTTCCATCTTCTCCACTGTAATTTGATTCCGTCCCCAAGAAAAATTGGTATACATTTTTTCAAATTCCAGCAGCATTGATTCAGCAAAACAGGCAAACAACTGTCGGCCCGGTACATCCATATTGACAATCTTCATAATTTTCCACTCAATATCGAGGGAATGCTCCACAATGCCGCCATTGAGTACGTAAATTTCTGGATGCTGAACCTGAGTTGCCAGATTTTTCGGATAGCCACCGTCAATCAATAAACATGGTTGCTTCAATGTCTTAGGGTCAATTTCTACTCCCTTGGGCATACTGGCTACCCAGACTACAATATCCGCTTGGGGGAGGGCTTCTTCCAAGTCCATAATTTTGCCTCGCCCCAATTCCGATTGCAAATCTTGTAATCGTTCTTTGTCGCGGGCAATGAGCAACAATTCTGCTACATTTGTTTTAACATTCAGCCAGCGACACACAGCACTGCCAATATCGCCAGTAGCACCACAAACGGCTACCGTGGCTTTTGAAAGTTCAATCCCCAATTTAGGGGCTGCTTCTTCTACTTGGCGACAGAGGATGTAAGCTGTGTGAGTGTTACCGGTGGTGAAGCGTTCAAACTCCAACTTGAGATTGCGAATTTGCTTAATTTGCTGCAAGTTGAAAGTCTCAAAAATGATCGAAGAAAAGCCGCCCAAAGCAGTGATGTTAATCCCGTTTTTTTGAGCGTGTGCCATCGCATTAAGGATTTTGCGAGTGGCTGCTTTAATCCGGCGAGTGGCTAGCATTTCTGGCAGAAAACAGGACTCCACATAGCGGCCTTCTATTTTTTGTCCAGTGATGCTTGTTACCGTGATCTGATCAACTATTTGGGGCGGTGCGCTGCACCAAAAATCGAGACCTTGATCGGCATATTCTGGATAGCCCAGCTCGTTAGCTACTGATTGGGCGTGTTCTAAGCTGGTTAAGTGACCGATTAGACCAAACATTAAGTTGTCAAATGAAGGAAGATTGAAAATGGAGGATAGAAGATGGAAGATGGAAGATGGAAGATGGGAAGATTAAAAATTTATATTTTAAAATGAGGTATCCCAATTTTAATTTTTAATTTTTAATTTTTTTCCCATTCCTTATTTCCAAATTAACTAGGCTGCGAGGCCTTGTGCTGACATCCGCATGATATCACGGTTGTTAAAGCCTATGTTACCTAGGGCTTCCCCGTAGGCAATCATAAAGTCTTCAATTAAAGCGTCTTTTTCCATTCCCAAAACGCGGGCATCGTCTGCAACAGAGTTTAGCAGTCTCCAGATGATGGGCAGGTTTTGGCGGTTGGCAGCTTCGAGTTCGGCTTTTGATTCCTCAAAGTGAGCCTGCAGCCAGACTTCCCCAAAGTTGAGGTGGCTGTATTCTTCTTTGACGACGCCTTCGGTGATTTTGCGAGCAAAGTCATCGGCGACGGGGATGTAGATGTTGTAAGCTGCGATCGCAAAACACTCGATAATTAGCGATTGAATCAACAAGCAAGTTACAATCTGACCTTGGGCCGCGGCCGTCTGGAAGTTTTTGTGCAATTCCGAAAAGAACTGCTTGGCAAATGCCATGTCCGGCGTGACTTTAAGATTCCGGCCACAAGCTTGGAAGCCTTTCATGTGGCGGTTCTCCATCTTGGACAAGCCAACTAACTCTGCTTTTTTGTCAGCCAACAGTTCGGCCAGTGTCAGGTAATTGTCGTGAGCTTCTTGTTCGCCTTCAATCACAATGGCGTTGATGCGGCTGTAAGCATCTTTGTAAGTTTCGGTTTGAAAGTCAATTGTTGGGCTGGCCTCAAGCTGGGGCATAGATATGTAGTCTCCTTATATAAGCTTCCGGGATGTTTGGAAACCCCTTTAAAATGGGGGGTCAGTGACAGTACACTTTACCTATTTTGAACGCACCCCATCTAAATCACAGATTATAGCTGAGGATGCTTTCGACAAAGAACTTTTCTTTGACGTTCCGGGAAAAACTGGCGTCAAGCGTGCGTGTTTGGCGGACTTTTGCCGTCGAACACTCCAGAAAGACTATCGCTAGAATGCTATCTATTTACTAATTACTTGAATTAGTCGTTAGTCGATCTTTTGCCCGGAAATAGATGATAGAAATACGGTCTATGTCTCCACCTTTCAGGGTTTTACAGTACCAACTCTATCTATAACATTATATCCTAATCACAACTTCCTCCCTAGGTACTCCTTCTTTCCTTCTACGACTATTATGTTGTTGTATGGGAATCGGGGATGCGATCGGGTTGGAGAACCTCACAGGCTTATTATTTTAGGTTAATTCACAAATTTATGGGTAAATCCTTTGACAGGTCTCAAGCGCTGGAACTGCTGAGTTTTATTTTGTTGCTGGCGGGTGCTGCGCTGGTGCTGCTGCCACTGGCTGCTGTATTCTTGGTTTCAATATCACCATCGGGTGTCGGTGTCAAGGCCACCGGCCTGACTTTTGCGAACTATCAGGAGGCTTGGCGACGGGGCAATTTTTTGTTGGCATTCCTTAATTCTACTCTAGTGGCGATCGCAGTGACGGGTTTTCAGGTGGTGACTTCTGCTTTGGCCGGTTATGCTTTGGCCAGGCTGAAGTTTCGGGGGCGACAGGCCCTAGTTTTGGGGGTTTTGGCAACGCTGGTAATTCCGTTTCAGCTTTTGGTGATTCCCATTTTCTTGGTTTTGAAGTGGGGTCATCTGCTGAATACTTACGGGGCGCTGATTTTGCCGACGGCTGCTAATGGTTTTGGGATTTTTCTGCTGCGCCAGTATTTTATGACCGTTCCCGTGGAGTTGGAGGAGGCGGCAATGCTGGATGGGGCTAACCGCTGGCAGGTTTTATGGCAGGTGATGTTACCTTTGGCCCGCCCTGCTTTGGTGACGCTGTTTTTGTTTACGTTTATCGGGGAGTGGAACGATTTGTTTAAGCCGCTGGTGTTTACGACGCGGCCGGAGTTGCGGACTGTGCAGTTGGTTCTGGCTGAGTTTCAGGAACAGTTTACTAGCAGTTGGCAGTTGTTGATGGCGGCGGTGGTAATTGGCACAGTGCCGGTGGTGTTGCTATTTTTGGCCGGTCAACGGCAGTTTATTCGGGGGATTGCGGCGACGGGGATTAAGAATTGAGTTAGAAATGCTTGGCAATTAAGTTTGTATTCATTTTTTGAACCCTTCTTTAGAACAGGCAAGATGCCTGTTCCACAAGAACATTTAGTATTTGTGGAACAGGCATCTTGCCTGTTGCTGACATTGGTGCAAGATTGGAGTTTGTA
>NZ_JAUBOS010000023.1:0-59939 GCF_036700365.1 Microcoleus sp. w2-18bC1 | reverse complement strand
GTTCCACAAGAACATTTAGTATTTGTGGAACAGGCATCTTGCCTGTTGCTGACATTGGTGCAAGATTGGAGTTTGTAGTCACTCGGCGATTGAAATCGCTACTATACAAACAAAATCCACGCAATTAAGTTTGTAGTCATTTGTTGAACCCTTCTCTAGAACAGGCAAGATGCAGTTCCACAAGAACATTTAGTATTTGTGGAACAGGCATCTTGCCTGTTGCTGACATTGGTGCAAGATTGGAGTTTGTAGTCACTCGGCGATTGAAATCGCTACTATACAAACGAAGTTCACTCCAAGCGGACTAAGAGATAAAGGGGATATCAAATCTGTATTATGTGAATCTATGCAAAAGCTCGGTTTATTTTTATTTATTCTATCTTTTCTACCGTGGTTGGCAGTTTTTTTTGTTGTGCCATTCCTGCCGCTGGACATTACCCAAAAAACTACTTTATCTTTCGTTCTGGCTGTTGGGGCAGAAGTTTGTTTTTGGATTAGCGTAGTGCTGTTGGGTAAAGAAGTAGTTACCAAATATCGGCGTTATTTGCATCCCCGATATCTTTGGAAAAAAACTTATAAATTTTAACCGTAGATGAACAGGGTTCGACGCAGATAATTAGCCGGGATGTTGGCTTTTATCTGCGGTCAAACTTAAGCTATTCGCTGAAAATTTGCAAGCGGATAGAGCGTTCTCCGTCTCCAAAATCTACTTCAATCTTTTCTCCCGAAAGACTGTCTAAGCATCCCAAAAGCAACCGCAAATTGGGTGTACTTGCTCCTGTATCCACGTACAATCTATCTGCCAAACTGCCTAAACGCTTCCAAATTGTGTAGAGTTTGACTACTGTTTGTTCTAGCTGTGCGGCTTGTTTTACAACGTCAGCCGTGGTTCCCAAACAGCCGACTCTCAAAGATTCTTCTAAGGCCATTTCCATGTCTAAATGAGACTGATTTAGAGCTTGCACTTGGGCGGCGGCGTCGAGATATTTTGATAAGTTCTTGGCGTCTGAAGTTAGCTGTTTGACAGTATCTACGTCGGGATTTTCTGCTACTTCTTTTTGAATTTCGCTTTGGTGAGATGGGGAGAGTTTCTCCATTTCTTTGACTAAAGGAGCGAGGTAGCGGGAAGGTAAAGAACCGCTAGATGCTTTTTCTTTGACTTCTTCTGGCAATAAATCTGAGTTCATTGCCATCCATTCGTCGGAGAGTTGTTTGACTTCGCGGCGGGTGATGCGATCGCCACTTGCTGCGGCATCTGTTACCATTTGCTGCACTTCGGGAGATGCTTTGGCGGTTTCTACAAAGGCTCTTTTGCTGAAGTTTCTAATGGAATTTGGGTCTAAATCTCCTTGCTGGATCAGAGTATCGGCACTATTAGCTAATTCTATCAAAGAATAGGCTTGACTTTTGCCAATTTCTCTTTCTTTAAGCCAGTTCAAAAACCCTGTGCCGCGTCCTTCGCCACCTTTTTTTTCTCTGTCTCGGACTGTTCGGAGAATGCGTCCCCGCCAAATGTCGGTTTGCAAGTCGAAGCGATCGCACACTTTCCAGGCATTGTCAACCTGATTTTCAAAATCAAATTCTGGTATTTGTTCGTCTTCGGGGTCTGGTAATTGGAAATTGATATCGGTAAAGCCGTTGAGGGCTTCTGCAAGTTCTGCGGGATTTAGGGGGACTTCAGCCATTAGGAAAAATTTGTGTAGTGCAACAGCCGGTTTAATTGGTAACTTGCACGGGTTGACAGTTGAGACGCTATATGTAGCGGTAAGGTAGGCAAGATTTACCTACTAATAGAGCTTTTGTGCAAGTCATATCATTATTGCACGATGGGGTGCGATCGGCGAAAAGATACCGAAAATGACTCCGGGCACGCCCCTGATGGGACTTGAGGCTAGTGCTGGCTGGGGGGGGATTGAGTTAAAGTGAATTAGGAAATTAAAGGAACTAATAAAATGCTGGAAACTACCAAACGTTAGGAGCGCTCTATCCCTTTGTTAGCATAGAATTGAGAAAATAAGCTAAAGGAAAAGTGCCCGGTCAGAACAAGGCATCGCTAATATCATTACGATCGAACCGGGTAAGCGAGGTGGTAAACCTTGTATTCTAGGCATAATAATTACGGTTTATGACCTGTTGAAATATCTCAATGATGGGATTAATTATGAACAAAATTTAAATGCTTTTTCGGATATGACGCAACATGATATGTGGAATTTTTGGATTTTTTATTAAATAGTTATCATATTAGGTTTCGGTAATCGCTAATAATGATTGTATACTAAGAGCGTAAGGCTCGCGAGCCTTACGCTCGCACTGTAGTCGTAATTAAGTGGACCGGACATAATATTATCTCCCTGCGTGAAATCATGCCCCAAGACTTCTCCGGTAAAAATCTCCGAGGCCACAATTTCAAAGGTCAAGACCTCACAGGTGCAAAATTCATCGGTGCAGACATCCGAGGCGCAAACTTCACCAATGCCCTGCTCAAACAAGCTGACTTCACCCTTGCCAAAGCTGGACTGCAACGCCGCTGGACAATTTTTATAGTAACTATCTCGCTATTTCTATCGTTAATATCGGGATTGATGTCAGGCTTGACTATTGCTTGGGTAACACTGTTTTTCACTCCAAATAGCATCAAACAGTACACCCTGATTCCAGGTGTCTTATTGCTGATAGTTTTGGCAATCTTCTTTATTGTTACCCCGCGCCAAGGTTTAGTGGCAGGTTTAGTGGCTGGGGCAGTGGCAGGGTCAGTGGCTGGGGCAGTGGGAGTGGGAGTGGCTGGGGCTGGCGCTGGCGCAGGAGCTGGGGCAGTGGCTGGGGCTGGCGCTGGCGCGGGGGCAGTGGCAGGGGCAGTGGCAGTGGCAGGCGCAAGGGCAGGGGCAGTGGCAGTGGCAGTGGCAGGGGCAGTGGCAGTGGCAGGGGCAGTGGCAGGGGCAGGGGCAGTGGCAGGCGCAGGCGCAGTGGCAGGCGCAGGCGCAGTGGCATGGGCAGGCGCAGTGGCATGGGCAGCACTAGGTATTTACATTGCTTGGCGTGCCCTGGCTGGGGATGAGAAGCAGGCTTTGATTCGCACCATTGCGATTGCCATTGCTACTACAGGCGGCACTAGCTTTCGCAATGCAGATATAACTGAAGCCAATTTCACTGAGGCAACCCTCAAAAGTACGGATTTTAGAACCGCCAATCTCACTCGCACTTGCTTCCGCAATACAGAAAAACTCGATCGCGCGCGAGTCGGTAATTCGATATTAGCTGATACCCGCGTCCGAGAATTACTCATCACCGGCAATGGCTACAAAAAATCCTATGTTAGTGCGAATCTCCAAGGAGCAAACCTGATAGGTGTTAATCTCAACGAGGCTAATCTTAAGCAGGCTAATCTCCACGAAGCAACTTTGCATCAAGCTAATTTGGAATCGGCAAACCTCACTGACACTCAAGCCTTGGCAACAGATTTTACAGCAGCTAGTTTTACAGGTGCTTGTTTGGAAGCTTGGAATATTGACGGTAATACAAAGCTCGATCGCGTTGACTGTCGGTTTGTTTATCTTCTAGAATATCCCCAACCGGGAACTGATGATCGCGAACGCCGCCCTCACCACATCAGTAAATGTTTTGAACCGGGGGATTTCGAGAAACTCTATAAAAAGATTATGGAAACCGTGCAAATCCTGATCAAAGATGGGCTTAACCCCGAAGCTTTTACCGCCGCTTTTCAGAAGTTAATGCGAGAATTTCCAGACATTACACCGGAGTCAATTCAAGGAGTTGAGAAGAAAGAAAACGATGTTTTGCTGACTCTCAAAGTTCCCGAAGGAACGGATAAGGGTAAAGTTGAGCAAATGTGGGACGAAGTTTATCAAGCAAAGCTAGAAGCTCAAATCCGAGCCGAACAATTAAAATCTAAAGATGAAATTATTGCCATTCAAAAACATTATAATGATGTCTTTGAAGACTTCGTGAAAGCAGGATATACTCAAAATTTAAATCTGAATGAATTTGTAAAATTGTTGACTCCGCCACCTGTTAATGTTAAGTTTATTAATGAAGTTAAATCTACATCAGAGAGTAAAGCTATGAGTGACCAAATCGACAAAAGTCGCAAAATAGAAATTACAGGCGGAACCGTTAATGCTAGCGGTGCAGGAGCCTTAAGTTTAGGTGATATCAGCGGTACTGTTGCCAATACAATTAATCAATTATCTGATTCTGCTAAACCAGATGAACCGGGAATTAAAGAATTATTGACTGAGTTACAAACAGCCATCGAGGCTGAAACTGATTTATCTGATGATGATAAAGCTGAAGCATTGGAACAAGTAAAAGCTTTGGCAGAAGTAGGGAAAAATCCCCAAGAAAGCACAATGCAAAAGGCGGGGAAAACGGCAATGAAGATTCTGAAAGGGACTATTGCTGGTTTACCTAGTGCGGCGACATTAGTGGAAGCTTGCAGTAAATTGTTGCCCGCGATCGCAAGTCTCTTACTTCTACCTTAAAATCTAATATTAAATATGCTGAATCGCATCTAATTTGTATGTTTAGGGCGGGCGAGACACCTCACGGGGATTCTTCGCTTCACTCAGAATGACAAGGTATGTTTAGGGCGGGCGAGACGCCCACCCCACGAAGATTCTTCGCTTCAATCAAAATGACAGCGCAACTTACCGTCCAGATTTTCTCGGCGGTGTAACGTCAGCGCGCTTCCGACGGATCAGCACGCTCATCACCTGCTTCGGATTAGCTGCACGTTGTACCGGGCTCCAATCGCCGACTTCGGCAAATCCCAGTCGGTACAAAGTGAGTATGGTTTCCCTGACACCCGATTGCGAACCGACAACCGTTAACAGCACCACTTCCTGTTCGGATACTGCTGGTGAGTCGTCATTTGAGCGATCGGACAAGTTGTCGTCAGGCACTAATTCCTGTGACATATTATGTTCTCCTGGTTTTGGGTTTTCTAGGAAAACCCAAAAACCCAGCCGCCCCGCAGTTCAACACATAGCAGGGCGGCTACAGAGGATGTTAAGATACTCCGTTAGCCTCCAGACTGCTTGTACCAGTTTGGCGGTTAGCTGTCCATTGCTGTTCGTAGCAGCTTTGGGCAGTGCAACTAGATTTTTGGGCGACGCGGGCTGCCTCCTCTACAAGCAAGCAACCTCTCACTTCAAAGCGTAGCCGCAGATGGGGGCCGCCGTCAATCGATTTTAGATTTTAGATTTTAGATTTTAGATTTGGGATTTGGGATTTGGGATTGAAGAATTGAACCCCGGACTAATCAGGGGACTTTGGGGGTTTTGATTGGGGATTGGCGGGTTTTGGGCGATCGCACCAATGAGACTCATAAAACGATCGCCTTTTCAACTTACCAACTACAACGGCGATACTTTATCGCGTTCAATCTCCTCGTGGGTAGTTGTTTTGCCGTTCAAAATTGTGCCATCTTCGGGCGGATTTTGTGGGCGATCGCGCTTCCGAAAGCGATCGCGAGCCGAGACAACCACCACATACAGAACCGGCACTATAAACAAACTCAAGACAGTAGAAACAACCATCCCCCCCGCGATCGCATTCCCTAGCGATCGGCGACTGGCGGCACCCGCACCTTCTGGATTAACCAGAGGAGCAATACCCAAAATGAATGATAAAGAAGTCATCAAAATCGGTCGTAAACGCTCTTGAGAAGCCTCAACTGCCGCCTTAGCAATTGAATATCCCCGCTCCCGTAACTGGTTCGCAAACTCCACGATTAAAATCGCATTTTTACTAGCCAATCCAATCAACATCACCAAACCAATCTGGCAATAAACATCATTCGCCAAACCCCGCAACGACTGAGCTAAAAGAGCACCCAAAATCGCCAGAGGCACCGATAGCAAAATAATGAAAGGATCGACATAATTTTCGTACTGCGCCGCCAACACCAAGAACACAAAAATCAGCCCCAAACCGAAAATAATCGGTGCTTGACCGCCCGATTCAATTTCTTCTAAAGAACTCCCCGACCATTCATAGCCAAAACCCGAGGGTAACACTTGAGCCGACACCTTTTCCATCGATTTTAGCGCCTGTCCAGAACTCGCTCCCGGAGCCGGAGAGCCAGTAATTTCAATTGACCTATATAAATTGTAGTGGTTAACAGTTTGTGCCCCCACCACCGGAGTTATCTTCACCAAATTGCTCAAAGAAACCATTTCATTCTTTCCAGAACGCACATACAATTTCCCAATATCTTCAGGGTTATCACGAAACTGTTTATCCGCCTGAACATACACCCGATAATTGCGCTGCTGCAGGTTAAAATCGTTCACATACTGAGCACCCAGAGCCGTTTGTAACGTACTGAAAACATCATTAATCGGAATATCTAGAGCCTTAGCTCGATTGCGGTCAACCTCCACAATTAACTGAGGGGTATTCGCAGCAAATGTACTAAATACCGCTTGCAATCCCGGTGTCTGATTTGCCTGCTTCAAAATCCCGCCCATAGTCTGGACTAAGCCATCTAAACCGCCGTTACCTTTGCGGTCTTGCAATTGAAATTGGAAACCCCCAAATTGACCTAAACCTTGAATAGCCGGCGGATTCACTGGGAAAATTCTCGCTTCGGGAATCGAGAAAAACTTACCCCGCAACTTACCAATAATCGCTTGTACAGTTTGATCTTCTCCGTGACGTTCTTCCCAGGCTTTCAGCGTAGTAAATATAATGCCTTGATTAGAAGTGCTACCGCTAAAACCAAATCCACCCACTGAAAAAGTCCCGACAACTTCAGGAAGTTTGAGGATTTCTGCTTCTACTTGATCCATTACTTTCTGAGTGTATTGCAGCGAAACACCTTGGGGCCCTTGAATAATTGTCATAAAATAGCCCTGGTCTTCTTCCGGGATAAATGCTGTGGGGACTGATAAATAAAGCCAAGCTGTTACTCCCAGAGAAGCGATGAACACGAGGGTGACAATAGTCTTAATTCCTGTGAGAAATATTAACGATTTGCGATATTGCCGCTGTACCCAATCTAGAACTCCATTAAACCTGTCAAAAACCCAACCCAGCGGGCCCCCAAACTTCGGTCCTCGACGCAGTAATATTGCTGAAAGTGAGGGCGTGAGAGTAATAGCAATAAAGGTAGAAAGCAGGACGGAAAAAGCAATTGTTAGCGCAAATTGTTTATAAAGCGCTCCTGTAGTTCCGGGGAAAAATGCCACGGGTACGAACACTGCCATCAACACTAAAGAAGTCGCAATTACAGCGCTAAAAAGCTCCCGCATTGACTCAAAAGCCGCTTGGCGGGCATTCATCCCTTGGCGGATCAGGCGGTCAATATTTTCTACTACAATGATAGCGTCATCAACCACTAATCCCGTCGCTAATGTCAGACCAAACAGAGATAAACTGTTAATCGTAAATCCGAAAACTTTGATAAAGGCAAACGTCCCAATCAAAGAAATTGGAATTGTGATGATAGGAATAATAGTTGTGCGCCAGTCTTGCAAGAAAACAAAAATAACTATAACAACTAGCAAGACAGCTTCAAATAATGTCTTGACTACTTCTGCCATCGACTCTTCTACAAACAAAGTCGTGTCCAGCGCTACTCTATGTATCAAGCCCGGAGGGAAAGCAACCGCTAGTTTTTCCATTTCTGTCTTGACGGCATGGGCAACATTCAAAGCATTACTTCCAGGCAGTTGGTAAATCCCTAAACCTACTGCATCATTGCCTCGAAATCGCAGAAATGAGCTGTAATTCTCTGCCCCTAGTTCTGCTCTCCCCACATCTTTTAATTTAACTAACGTTCCATTGGTCTCTGTTTTGAGGACAATTTCTTCAAATTCTGCTGGTTCTTTGAGGCGACTTTCAGCACGCAAGTCAATTTGATACATTTGTCCCTGTGGAGCAGGTTCTTGACCAACTCTCCCAGCACCAACTTGCAAGTTTTGTTCGTTGAGAGCTCTCGTTACATCTTGCATTGTGAGACGGCGAGCTGCTAATTTATTAGGGTCTATCCACAAACGCATTGCATAGCGTCTTTCTCCAAAAATTCGCACGTCGCCCACACCTTTTACCCGTTTTAAGGCATCTGCTAAATATAGGTCAGCGTAGTTGCTTAAAAAGATGGTGTCGTATTCTTTATTTTCGGTAAATAAACCGATCGCTAATAGGAGACTTGTAGATTGTTTGGTAACTCTAACTCCTGTGCGTTGTACGGCATCTGGTAATTGGGGTTGAGCAACTGCAACTCGATTTTGAACATCGACGCCGGCAATGTCTTTGTTGCGCGATGAATCAAAGGTAGCTGTAATGGTGCTGGTGCCATCGTTACTACTACTGGAAGTTAGATATTTTAGTCCTTCAACCCCGTTGATTTGCCTTTCTAGGATGTTGGTAACGGCATTTTCGACAATTTCAGCACTCGCCCCGCTATAGTTAGCTGTGACGTTGATTTGGGTAGGGCTAATGTCGGGGAAGCGCTCGATAGGTATGCTGGGGATGCTGATTGCCCCTACCAAGATAATAATTAAGGCGCAGACGCTAGCAAAGACTGGTCGTTTAATAAAGAAATCTGCAAACATTATTTGGGTAATGGGTAGTTGTTAGTTGATAATTCGTAATTTCTAATTTCTAATTAGACTTACGTCAAAAATTAAAATTTCCCCTTTTTTAATAGCTGAGCAATCAAGTAGTTTCACATACAGTACGTAGTTGCGCTTGTGCGCTCTTAAGAAGTGAATTAAGAGTGCTAAAGCGCAACAACATACCTTATTTTTTGCTTCCTACTGGTAATTTTTCCCCAGCTTTTTCCCCTTCCTCTTGAGCCATAATCGGAACACCGTCTGTCAGGTTAAGGATGCCTGCGGTAACAATTTTTTCCCCGGCTTTCAAACCTTGAATAACTTGATAATTATTCCCCTCAATGGCTCCCAATTTCACGGATTTTTGTCGCGCTACTAAAGGTGGCATCCCAGGTTTTGGCTGTTCCGGCTTTTGAGCTGTGAAGACAAAAGTTTCCCCACCTAAGCGAGTGACTGCTGTTACTGGAACTAAAATTCCGGGGTTCTGTTTCCAGATGACTTTAGCTTTTACAAACTGGAGATTAAGCAGTTCGCCGGTGGGGTTGGGAAAGGTGGCTTTAGCTAAAATTGTTTGGGAATTGGCGCTGACGTTGGGGGAGATAAAACTGATTTGACCTTGGGCGATCGCCTTACCTTGAGCGTCGAGCATTTGTACTGGCAGCCCTAAGCGTAATTGAGGCTGCCGTTCCAAAGGAATTGATAACCGCAAATCTAGCAATTGGTTCTCAGTCAGGGTGGCAAGGGCATCACCTTTTTGCAAGTAATCACCTACTTTCACTGGTATGTCGCCGATGACTCCTGCGAAGGGCGCGATGACGGCAGTTTCTTGTAGTTGTACTTCAAAGCCGCGCACTTGAGCGGCGGCCTCGGCAACTTGCGCTTCAGCTTGATCGAGCTGTTCTTGGCGAGTGCCGTTGGCTAACTGCGCTAATCTGCTCTTGGCTTGTGCAACTTCTGCTTCGGCTTTGGCTATTTCCTCTGGGCGCGAACCGTTTTGCAATTGCCGCAAAGCTTGCCGCTGCTGTTGCAAGGCTGCTGTCCGGCGCTCGATCTCGGCTTGTCTGTTCTTTTGTCGCTGCTCAAACCGCCTTTGAGCTTCTCGGAGGTTGGCTTTGGCGCTGCCTTCTTTTTGGGTGTATTGCTCAAGAGTGTTGGCAGATTCTGCACCTTCTCTTGCCAATGCCTGATATCTGGCAAGCTGCTGGGTGGCTAATTTTGCTTCGGCTGTGCTTGCTTCTATTTGCGCTCTTGCTTGGGCGATGTCTTCTAAGAGGCTACCTGTTTGGGCATCGGCGAGGTCAGCTTCAGCTTGGCTAACGCGGGCTTGGGCTTGACCAATTTCTTCTGGCCGAGAGCCCGATCGCAGTTGGGCGAGGTTGGCTTGGGCTTGCGCGACTTGGGCTTGAGCTTGGGCGATTTCTTCGGGCCTGGTTCCTGCTTGCAACTCGGCTAAGTGGGATTGAGCGCGGATCAGGTTGGCTTGAGATTGCCTCAAGTCAGCTTGGGCGCTGTCGCTTTTCATGCGGGCGATGGCTTGTCCTTTGTTTATGAAGTCCCCGGATTTGACAAAAATCTCGGTGACTAGCCCTTCTGCTTCGGGTTTGATTTCTACCGAACGCTTGGCCTCTAAGCTGCTGACAAATTCGGAGGCTTCTTGGACTGAGCTGGTTTGTACGGCTGCGAGCTTGACTGGTATGCCTGGGGGTTGGGCTGCTGCTGCCGGTTGCTGTGCGCGATTATGACCCGATTGCCACGAGTACCAGCCGAAACCTGCTGCGCCTGTGGCGATCGCGATCGCGGCAATTAGGGGCCAGCGCGATCGTGGTTTAGCAGCACGTTCGGGGCGATCGGCAACGGCTGCAAAATCTTCTGGTTGATCGCTGTCTGCATCGGTTGGGTGCAGTTCGGGTTTAGCAACAGGTTGGGGGCGATCGGCAACGGCTGCAAAATCTTCTGGTCGATCGTTGTCTGCATCAATTGGGTGCAGTTCCGGTGTGGGAGATTTTTGCTTTTCAGCTTCAACGACGGATTCTGGGGATTTAGAATAACTCATTGGCAGCACCACTTAGATTTTTTTTAACTTCTGACTGAGACTTGGGCGAAATCTTTGATTTTCCGGCGTTCCTCTCAAACATGGGGGAATAAGGACAAGGGATTTTAAAGATGATGGAATCGGGAAAGTCTCTTTTTAATGAGGTTGGAGTATGTGCAGGGCTTTAGTCTCATCACAGTTAGCCCAGCCTGATGGTGATTATTTTTAGGAAAGCTTCTTGTTATTTCTCAAAAGTTACGATGGCAGGCAAGATTGCACATCCTTCTTATGACTCACCTGAGTGGGTGAGTTGGAAAGATTTTTCCTTGGAGTCGGCGGATTTAGCGAAGGTTGGGGAGTCACGCACTCCGGCGATCGCACTTTTTTCCTTGGCTAGTTGCTCGGTTAACCACTCTATCTCTGACGCCAGCACTGACTTGCAGCGATCGCGAGAGGCAAATTGATAGTCATCTGTTAGTGGATATTCGCTCTTGAGACTTTCGATGTAGTCTTGCCGGGTGTAGCAGGCTCGCAAGCGGTGTTCCAATAGCTTCAGCCGTTCAGCAGGCTCTAAGTCGCCAAAAAAGAAAAACTTGATTTGGAACCGGGAACCACTGTTAACCCAGCTTTCTTGAGGGTGTTCGAGCATTTTTTGCCGCCAGAGTTCGCGCCCTTGGGCGGTAATTCCGTAGATTTTGCGCGGACATCCCGCATCTCCGGCTTCTTCGGCAATTGTCGCAATCTGGCCTCGCTCTTCCAAGCGCTTCAGGAGTGGGTAAATCGCTCCATAGTTGACGCTGATGCAACTGCTCATAAACAGCTCCAGTTTTTGCTTTAGCCGATAGCCGTGCATGGGTTGCAACTGTAGCAGTCCAAGGGCTGATAATTCAAGCATTTATATCAATTTGATATTATAGTCTGGATTATATCACTATATCGGATTCAAGGGCGATCGGGTCAATCGATTTTAGATTTTAGATTTTAGATTTTCGATTGACTTGCGCGAGATAAATGCGGGGGCTTGAGGATTTTCGATTTTCGATTTGGGATTGATTCCACGGATAGATCACGTGGCGGGTACCATCAAGAAATTCCTGGTCACTACCTAGTTTCAAAGAAAATTGACACTTGAGTACATAGTTAATAAATTTTGTCAATCCCCTTAAGATATACTTTTCAATATCTAGAGTGAATTTTCTTGTGGAACAGGCATCTTGCCTGTTCTTGAGAGTGGTGCAATATCTCAGATTTATGCCACATATCTCTTCTTGGCAAGAGGATCAGAACCTTTATTGGTAGGGGTTGGTTGAATTTTTCAACATTGATGGCAGCCACTGTTTTTTCGTAGCCAATAATCCTCTTGTTTCTCTTAAGTATTGCTGCGAAAAAAGGGTGTGTTTTCTTTCCAATCTCCCTGTTTTTAATCTACGGAGATGTGATATATTCGCTCTTTTTTTTGACTCGTAAAAAAAGCAACGCACCTATGGATACTTAAACCCAGATGTTTTTTGTCAGTTCGCAATCATCCTCAAAGAGGATTTTTTAGGAAAACTTTTCCGATTATATGCTATCACTATGAATGACATAAAGAGAGGGATTTATCTTGCTCATCACACCCAATTTAACGCCCTGTAATTACTTGAAATAGCCAGCCAAAAAGCATCACGCTCAAGAAAATCACGCCTCCGACAATTAATATCAAACCCAACAGCAACGCCGCCACAAATAGCCAATCGGCTTTTTTGCCTTGTTCAGGGGAACCTAAATGAGCATCCAGCAATTCTATATTTTTGACATTAGCTTTCCAAGCAACATCCAACAAATCTCCGGCTACCGGTACAGTACCAGCCACTGTATCAAACACGATATTAGCTGCCATTTTTACTAAGGTCTCTTGAGGCACTCCCATTTGAGCGGATTTGAAGACAACATATCCTGCAAAAATTGAACTGATTACATCGCCGCCGCCCGGTATCAGTCCCAGTATAGGATCGAGTCCGATGCGGTACTTTGTGCCGGGAATCGGAATTGCATTGTCTAGTAAATGGCTGATCCGGCGCAGTCGGCGCAAGGATGCTACATGAGATGGGCTGGGGTTATTTGGGGAGGAACTTTGTATAGGAGAACGTGACATTTAATGGCTCTCGATTGCGATATTACTGCTAGTTTATGATATTTATTGAAGCATATTCAATTTTTTTCACTATGCCTCAAGCAGATTTTTACTGATTTTGGGCGATCGCCTTTTGTTTGTTTTTGAATGCACAGAAACCCGGTTTCTGTTCAAAACCGGGTTTCTTGCTTCTAGCTGGGGGCTTTTAATTTAGCCTGTTATTTGTTGCCTTCAGTGAAGTCGGCGTCAATCACGTCGTCGCCGCCGCCTGTCGGGCCACCGTCTCCGTAGCCGCCGGGGCCACCAGGGCCGTCAGTTGGGCCGCCTGCTTGCTGGTACAGGTTGCTGCTGACAGCGTAGAATGCTTGCTGCAACTCTGTTGTTAGGGTTTTGATGCGATCGTCATCTTCACTACCAATGGCCTCGCGCAAGTCTTTGAGCAACCCTTCAATCTTAGTTTTGTCATCAGCGGGAACTTTATCGCCCAATTCTGCTAACTGCTTCTCGATTTGATAGGCTTGAGAATCAGCTTGGTTTTTGCGATCGATCCTTTCGCGACGTTCCTTGTCAGCAGAAGCATTGGATTCGGCTTCCTTCACCATGCGCTCGACTTCATTGCTGGGCAAAGTAGAAGCACCAGTAATGCTAATCGATTGCTCCTTGCCAGTACCTTTATCCTTAGCAGCTACATTCAAAATACCGTTAGCATCGATATCGAAAGTAACTTCAATTTGAGGTACGCCACGGGGGGCTGGTGGAACTCCATCTAAGCGGAAGGTTCCCAAATCCTTGTTATCATTCGCCATTTCCCGTTCGCCTTGCAAAACGTGAATTTCCACGTTTGTTTGGCCATCTACAGCAGTCGAGAAAGTTTCCGACTTCTTGGTAGGAATAGTGGTGTTGCGGGGAATGATTTTGGTCATCACGCCACCCAAGGTTTCGACGCCGAGAGACAGCGGAGTAACGTCGAGCAACAAGATGTCTTTGACTTCGCCGGAGAGTACGCCGGCTTGAATTGCTGCACCGACTGCGACCACTTCATCCGGGTTTACCGTTTGGTTGGGGTCTTTGCCAAGAAGCTTTTTAACCAGTTCTTGCACCGCAGGAATGCGCGTAGAACCACCAACTAAGACGACTTCATTAATTGCAGATTTGTCTAATTTGGCGTCGCGGATCGCATTTTCAACAGGGATGCGGGAGCGATCGATCAAATCCGAGCACAGTTCTTCAAACTTGCCCCGCGTCAAAGTCGTGTCCAAGTGTTTTGGCCCGTCTTGAGTCGCGGTAATAAACGGCAGGTTGATTTCTGCTTGGGTAACGCTTGAAAGCTCAATCTTGGCTTTTTCTGCAGCTTCCGTCAGGCGTTGCAGTGCTTGTTTGTCTTTGCGAAGATCAATGCCTTCGGCTCTTTGGAATTCATTAGCGATGAAATCAACAATTTTTTTATCGAAATCGTCACCGCCGAGGTGAGTGTCTCCAGAAGTTGCTAACACTTCAAACACGCCGTCGCCTACTTCGAGAATAGATACGTCGAAAGTACCGCCACCTAAGTCAAATACGAGGATGGTTTCGTTGCTCTTTTTATCTAACCCGTAAGCTAAAGCTGCTGCTGTAGGTTCGTTAATAATCCGCAGCACTTCTATACCGGCAATTTTTCCCGCGTCTTTCGTAGCTTGGCGCTGGGAGTCGTTAAAGTAAGCGGGAACAGTAATTACCGCTTGGGTAACAGTTTCGCCGAGGTATTTGCTGGCGTCTTCTACGAGTTTGCGGAGAACTTGTGCAGAAATTTCTTCTGGGGCAAATTGCTTGCCACGGGCGGGACAGTCTAGTTTGAGGCTGTTGCCGACTTTGAGAACTTTGTAGGAAACTTCAGTGGTTTCGTGGGTTACTTCATCAACCCGACGCCCGATAAACCGTTTTACTGAGTAAAAGGTGTTTTCGGCGTTCATCACGGCTTGACGCTTGGCGATTTGTCCGACAAGTTGATCCCCATTTTTAGCGTATGCTACTACAGAAGGTGTGGTGCGACCCCCTTCGGCGTTGGCTATGACGGTGGGTTTGCCGCCTTCCATAACTGCGACGCAGGAGTTTGTCGTACCTAAGTCAATTCCAACTACTTTTCCCATAGGGGTGTTCCGGCTCCAATCTCTACAAAATTTTGGTTTTCTATCTGTGTGATAGTCTGGTTATTCAGGACTGCGATTTCACCTGTGGGGGGTGTACGGATAGTGAGTCCTGCTTTAATACAGTCTTAGATAGGTGCTTATCTCTATACTGCGGGTGGTTAGACCAGGCGATGAAGGCGTGTTTACCGAACCTTTTGGGGGACGGTTGCATTCATGAGGTTTACACCGCTACAGTTGTTGACTGCTTTTCTTTACTCTTCCTAATGTACGGTGTGCGATCGATTCGGGTATTGTGGCAAACCGTATACGTTGTGTTGTGTTTGCCGTCTTATGTGTATAAATTTTGTTTGGTTGGTAGGGGCGATCGGTTTTTTGGCTTCAAATCAGGTTTAATATCATTTCCGGTTACACCGGAATGATGTTGACGGTTGACGGTTGACAGTGAACAGCGAACAGCGAACAGCGAACAGCGAACAGCGAACAGCGAACAGCGAACTCGAATTTACTATTCCGATGCTAACGGATTTGATATAACATCAATTCTAAAAAGGGACAGGGCAATGCCCTGTCCCTACCCGTTTACTTCCAGGCTGTGCCTGAGAAAGAATATTTTATTGAGGAAGAGCCTCAAGTCCGCCTCGTGGGAATCTCGGAAAATTAGTGAATTTTCCAGCTTTTCATTGCTATTTTTTACCGATCAGCAGAGCTGCAGGAAAGTAACTGAGAGCGTCACCAATTGCCAAAGTACTGTTACTTTCTACCGCCTGATTTGTAATTGCATCTTTCCAAACCGACGGCATTTGCTCGGATAATTTCAAATTAGTATCTTTCCAAACTTGTTTGCCGATCGGCATTTCTTCCGGTTTGACAATTCCCGTCAAAAACCGGGGAGCAATGACAATAACTGTAGTCTCTCCAAAGCTTCTGGCAAAGGCAACAACATTATCTTTAAAAGTGCCAACGGCTTCCAGGGGCAGATAATCGCCAGATTGAAAAACTTGCAAGTATTTTTTTCTCGCTTCTAGCGCTCTTGCCGTCAAAAACAACTTAATTCTCGCGTCTTCTCGCGTCGCAATCAAATCTTCAACCAGTTGCAAAATATCCGTCTGAGCTTGTTCTTTAATTTCCCGCAAAACCTCGATTCTGCGCTCAAAATCCACGGGACGGCGGTTATCGGGATCGACGTGGCTTAAATCCCAGAATTCCGTCCCTTGATAAATGTCGGGAACGCCCGGAGCCGTGATTTTCAGCAGCGTTTGAGATAAAGAATTGAAAATTCCGTAATTAGCTACTTTTTTACAGAAAGGTGTAAATTTGTTGAGAAACTGATTTTGTTCCGAAGGTTCGAGAACGGTATCGACAAAGGTCATAAAACCAGCTTCGTAATCGTTATCCGGTCTCAGCCAAGCCGTATAAACTTTTGCTTCGCGGACAGCTTTAATCACATAATCTTTCAGGCGATCGACATAATCAGTGTTTTCAATTCCCTCAAAGGGAAAACTGCCGAGCAGAGTTTGGTACAGGAAGTATTCGTCATTAGTATCTGGAACCATTCGATTCGCAAAGTTGACTTTCTTAGAAGAGTTTACCTCTCTCCAAGACCTGACTTGCTGTTCCCATTCATCGGGAATTTCTGACAAAACGTTTATTCTGGCTCGCACATCTTCGCCGCGTTTGGTATCGTGGGTAGCTGTAGCATTCATTTTGTGCGGCCAAGCGACTTGCTGTTGTTTGTTGAACTCGTGAAAATCTCCCAGCGACACGCCGAACTGACTGGGATTTCCTCCCACTTCGTTGAGGGATAAAAGCCGATAGTAGACGTATAAAAGCGTGTCTTCAACGCCTTTTGCCATTAATGGGCCCGTCAACTGCTGGAGTTTCATTACAAAGTGCCGACGCTGCTCTTTTTGTTCTGGTGTTAGAGTTTCTTCTTCTTCCAGTAACAGCACCGTTTCGATAAATTTAAGTTCCTTGAGGAGTCGGGGTGCTTGTTGTTTGGCATGGGCGATCGCATATTGTACGTAAGTGCGATCGGACTCTCTCAAACCGTCTTGATTGATGTAAGTTCGGTAGACTGGAAAAATTGTCAAAACAGCCGCCAATGCTTTTTCCAAACCGGGACGAGTAAAGTCATTTCCCTGTCTCGACTGACCGGAGATATTCTTCAAAAGTTGAGCTAGATTGTCTACATCTCCCGCCAAGTTTTTCTCAACAATCAGTCCTTTTTTATCTAAAAATAACTGTTCATAGGGAACATTCAAGCGAGTAAATCTCTGATATATTTCGCTAAATTGCTGTTCGCGATCGCACCGACAAAAAACGCCGTTTACGTAATTCAAAAAGTCGTAGCCGCTCGTTCCCTCAATTGGCCAATATGACGGCAAATCTTCTTCGTGTTCCAGAATTTTTTCAACAGTAATGTAAGTATCTCCGACTTTCTCCCGGAGCCGTTTCAAATATTCTGTGGGGTCGTAAAGCCCGTCGATGTGGTCGATTCTCAATCCGGTAAACTTTCCCTCATCAACCATGTCGAATATCAGAGCATGGTTTTTGTGAAAAACTTTAATCTCTTCAACTTTTACCGAAATAAGCTCGTTGACCGTAAAAAACCTTCGGTAGTTAATTTCTTCTGCCCCCACTTTCCAGAAAGACAGACGGTAAAACTGCTCGGAAAGCAAATCGTCTAGCAGATTAAAGCTTTCGGCATTCCCCTTTTCTCCGTTAAAAACTTTGATATTTTCATCAATGAATTCCTGTACAAGGGGATTTTGGTTGTAGAGTTCCCACAGCAGCCCTTTGACAAAAGCTATCTGATCGTATCGGGTTTTACCTTTAGTTTCTGAAGGTGTATTTTTAATCAAATAAAGAATTCCTAAAAACTTGATAAAATCTGGATGGCGTCTGCCTAATTCTCTGGCTAAATGCCCCAAATTATGACTAATAAATTTAGCATAAGATTCAATTCTTACGGGCAATTGTAAGCTATAATAATTGATGCTCAGCCCATTTTCGCTGTATTTGAGTTGAATCTCGCCATTTTCCAAACACTCTCCATAAAAATTGCCCAGCAGCGGAGCCAGCACTCGACCTCTGAGATGTTCGTAAGCATGATTCCATTCAATATCAAAGTAATCAAAATAGTCGGAATCTGGCCCGTGTTCCAATACGTCTAACAGCAGCAAATTTTGAGTGTCGTAAGCCATGTGGTTCGGAACAATATCTTGCAGCCATCCCATGTTCCGTTTCTTAATTTCGTATGTGAGGGCTTCAAAATTTTCTGATGTTCCCAAATCGGGATTGAGCTGATTTGAGTCAACGACATCGTATCCGTGAGAGCTGCCTTTTCTGGCTTTAAATATCGGTGAAGCGTAAAGGTCGGTAATTCCTAAATCTTCTAGATAGCTAAGGATTTGTTTGGCGGCTTCAAAGTTAAAACCTCCATGAAATTGAATCCGATAAGTTGTTGTGGGAATTCTCATCATGTTAATTTTACTCCTGGTTTTTTAGGGTTTTCTCTTTTAATATATGAGGCAGAGCCTCCTCTACTGCATTCCCCGGCAGAGGCCATTGGTGTCAACTTAAGACTGAAACCCCTGATAAATCTCGCTTTTAACCCAGTCTCGATCCCCCTAAATCCCCCTTAATAAGGGGGACTTTGATAAGATTCCTGTCCCCCCCTTATTAAGGGGGGCTAGGGGGGATCGAGCCCTAATCGTCAGACAGCAGACCGATACTACGTTTAACGTTAAGTTGTCACCAATGGGCAGAGGCTGGGAACGAGAGAGGCTCTGCCTCCCGTTTCTTGTTAGACTACATTCCGCGGCGTAGCCTGAGAACGAACGAGAGAGGTTCTGCCTCCTGTTGCTTGTTCCTAGGCTCTGCCTGGGAGCGCCTGTATTTGAGGCTCTGCCTCCCGTTTTAATTACTCTAATTCATAGAGTGCAAAACTATGCGGTTTAATGGTCAATTTTTGCTCTGAAGTTATCTTTTCAGGCAAGCTAGAACCTGAACCCATCCATTTTTCATCAGCAGAGTCTAAAATTTTGTGACCGTTGCCTTGGGGCAGTGCAGCCGTAAAAGCAACATCTTGCGTGTTGAAGTTTAGAATGCAGAATATCTGGCTGTCATCTGTCCAGCGACGTAGAAATAAGATTTTTTCCGCTTCAATGCTGGACACTTCTAGACTGTTTTTGTCGAGTTTTTTAAGCGCTGGTATTGTCCGCCGCAGCTGAATCAAATGTTGGTGCCATTCCCAAAGGATTTTGTGTTTGCCTTCGGTTTGTTTTTCCCAGTTTAACTTACACTTATCGAAAGTCTCAGGACTCTGGGGGTCGTGAAACTTGCCTCGGCCTTCAAAGATTTTAAATTCTTGTTGTTTGTCCTTGCGGATAGCTTCAATTAAGTTTTCGTCCGAGTGGGAAACGAAGTAAAAAAACGGTGCTTCTTCTCCGTATTCTTCTCCCATAAAAAAGAAGGGAATGTAGGGAGAAATTAAGACGGTGCCGGCTGCGAGTTTCAATCCTTCAAAGTCAACTATTTTGGATAGTCTGTCTCCCAAAATTCGGTTGCCGATTTGGTCGTGGGTTTGGGCAAAAACCAGAAATTTATGACCCGGTTCATCCTTAACAGAATTGCCGTGTCTCCGCTTTCTGTGGGGGGCGTACTGGCCGGAGTAAACAAAGCTTTCTTTGAATGCTTTTTCTAAGTGTTCGCACTTGCCGAAATCTTGGTAGTATCGGTCGTTTTCTCCGGTGAGCAAGGCGTGCAGTGCGTGGTGGAAATCATCGCACCATTGGGCGTCTAATCCGAAGCCACCGAGTTCTTTAGGACGTATTGTGCGGACATCATTTAAGTCACTTTCGGCTATTAAGTAAAGTTGCCGTCCTAGTTCTTGGGAAATATCGGCTGTGGCATCGGATAGTTCTTGTAAAAAAGGTCTTGCACCGACTTCAAATATTGCTTGAATTGCATCTAATCTCAGGGCATCGATGTGATAATCTCGAAACCAGTAGAGGGCGTTTTCAATAAAGTAGTTGCGTACGCCGTCGCTGTAGGCATCGTCGAAGTTTAATGGGTCTCCCCAAATCGAGCCGTATTTTGATGTAAAGTAGGGGCCGAAGTCCCTGAGATAATTTCCTTCGGGGCCGAGGTGGTTGTAAACTACATCGAGAATTACTGAAATACCGTGTTCGTGGCAGGCGTTGACGAGTGTTTTGAAGCCTTCGGGGCCGCCGTAGGAGTTTTGAACCGCGTAGGGATATACGCCGTCATATCCCCAGTTTCTATCGCCAGGAAATTGGGCTACTGGCATTATTTCGATGGCGTTGATTCCCAATTCTTTAAGTTGTTTTAGCTGGGGAATTATTGTTTCAAATGTTCCGGCTTGGGTGAAGGTGCCGACGTGCAGTTCGTAAATAATCATTTCGGCTAGTGGCACGCCTTGCCAATTTGTGTCAGTCCAAGTAAAAATATTTTCATCTATTACTTGCGACGGAGCGTGTACGCCTTGGGGTTGATATTTTGAGGCTGGGTCTGGTCGGTCGGTTTTTCCTTCGATTTGGTAAGTGTAAAGGGTTCCTGGTTCGATGTCTGTAGCTGTGGTTCGCCAATAACCTTCTGCCGATTGTTCCAGAGGTATCAGGCGTTTTTTTGGGGAAACAATTTGGACTGCCATTTGTTTGAGGGTGGGCGCCCAAACGGTAAATTCACATTGGTTATTGCCGAGGTAATTTGCTCCTATCTTCACTTTGAGCTGTTCTCCTTATAAAATAGGTTTGTAGTTCGATCGCCCGACGCGCTATCAAATGCTTGCCCTTAACGTTCAGCGCCTGTTTAGACGGTAATATTACTTAATATAACAAACAACTAACTTTAGACAGAGGCATCAAAGGGGAAAATTGGGTAAGGGGCAAAATTAGCGGTTGGTTAGGCTTAAATTAGAGCAGGAATCGGCACGGGGCCGATCGCCAAATTAGCGGCCTGCAAGCGTTAATATTTCTAGTTGATATCATGTCGAAAATCTACCTAAAGGTAGGTCAAAAATCAGCGCGAGTGTGGACTTTATGGTTATGGCTTTTGGACGGGAAATCTGCTGCAATCTCGACTCGGCGGAATCTCGCGAGTGGTTGGTCACAAACGGGATCGGCGGTTACGCTAGCGGGACGATCGCAAATCTCCTCACCCGCCGCTATCACGGCTTGCTGGTAGCCGCCCTCAAACCCCCGCTGGGACGCACTTTGATGCTCGCCAAGCTGGACGAGACGGCGGTGTATCACGATCGCGCATATCCGCTTTATACAAACCGCTGGGCCGACGCGACGATGGAACCCCACGGCTACAAATACATCGAAAGCTTTCACCTCGAAGGCACGACGCCTGTTTGGAGGTTTGCTCTCGCGGACGCTATCCTGGAAAAGCGAATTTGGATGCAGCAAGGTGCTAACACAACATATATTCAATACCGCCTGCACCGTGCCTCACAACCGATCGCCCTCGCTGTCAAAGCCCTAGTCAACTACCGCGACTACCACCACACGACGAGCGTCGGCGACTGGCCGATGAGCCTACAGACCTTAGAAAGCGGGGTTTGCGTGACTGCATTTCCCAAGTCTGTACCCCTGTACCTGCTGACGGATGCCGAACCAGAGGCCAACTTTCGAGTTTCTACGCCTTTATACAATTGGCATTACGGATTTGACCTAGCAGCCGAAAAGCGGCGCGGATTGGACTGCTGCGAGGATCACTTGCACGCGGCGACTTTTCACATGACGATCGCACCGGGAAGTTCTCTCACATTGATAGCCAGCACCGAGAAAAATACCGAACTCAACGGCGGTACAGCTTTAGAAGAGCGCCGCACTTATGACCAACAACTGCTGCAAAACTGGTCAAAAGTGAGCGAATCTCCCGACTGGATCAATCACTTAGTACTCGCAGCCGACCAATTTATCGTCAGCCGCCCGCTACCGGAGGAACCCGCAGGCAAAACGATTATCGCTGGATATCCCTGGTTCAGCGACTGGGGGCGCGACACGACGATCGCCCTACCCGGTCTCACAATCTGTACGGGGCGATGGGAAATTGCGCGATCGATTTTGCAGACATTTGCGCGGTATGTCGATCGGGGGATGCTGCCGAACCGCTTCCCGGATGCGGGCGGCGCACCGGAATACAACACCGCAGACGCCACTCTGTGGTACTTTGAGGCAATTCGCGCTTATATCGATGCCACTGGGGACGAGGAACTTTTGAGGGAACTCTGGCCTACTTTATGTGAGATTGTTGATTGGCACATACAGGGAACTCGGTATAACATTCGCCTCGATCCCGATGACGGTTTAGTCTACGCGGGCGAAACCGGCGTGCAACTGACTTGGATGGACGCGAAAATCGGCGATTGGGTGGTGACGCCTCGGATTGGTAAGCCGATCGAACTCAGCGCGCTTTGGTACAATGCTATACAAGCTATGGCAAGTTTTGCTCGAAAATTGGGCAAGCCTCACAATGAATACGAGCAATTGGGCGATCGAACAGCCGCTGGATTCCCTCGCTTCTGGAACGCCTCAACCGGTTACTGTTACGACGTTCTCGACGGCCCCGACGGACACGATCCCTCCCTGCGCCCCAACCAAATATTCGCCGTTTCCCTGCCCCTAGACTCGATTCCTCCTCACTCCGCCAACTCCTTGTCAGCGGGGATGCGCCAGGAAACCCGCTATACACCATTACTGACGCCCATCCAGCAGCGCGGCGTGGTGGACGGCTGCGCTCAACAGCTTCTGACTTCTGTCGGCCTCCGCAGCCTCTCGCCGCAGCACCCGCAATATCGCGGCGCATACGGAGGCGACCAATTGCAGCGCGACAGCGCCTACCACCAGGGCACAGTTTGGGGCTGGCTGATTGGCCCGTTTGTCTTGGCGCACTTGCACGTATACAAAAACCCAGCACAAGCGAGCGAATTCCTAGAACCGATGGTACATCATATAAGAGCCGGCGGAGTTGGCAGTCTGGGCGAAATTTTTGAGGGCGACGCCCCCCACTCGCCTCGGGGTTGCACGGCTCAAGCTTGGACTGTGGCTGAGGTGCTGCGGTCTTGGTTGGCAATTAATACTGTGGGTGTTTAAATGGGGAATGTTATCTTTGGTGGAAAAAGAGATTTATGGCATTATTATTAGCGGGCGATATTGGCGGAACTAAGACTATTTTGCGCTTAGTGGAAAGGACTGTTAACGGTGAAATGAATGCTCTTTACGAGTTTCGCTATCCGAGCGGGGAGTTTCCCGATTTAGTACCGATGGTGCAGCAGTTTTTGACGGAAGCTGCTATGAAATTGGATTTTGCGCCATTGCCTGAAAAAGCTTGTTTTGCGATCGCAGGCCCGGTGGTTAATAACACTGCAAAACTGACTAATTTGCCTTGGAGGCTGGATGCGAAACGTCTGGAACAGGAATTAGGAATATCACACGTTAGTTTAATTAATGATTTTGTCGCTGTTGGCTACGGCGTGTGCGGTTTGGATGCTACAGATTTGCAGACTTTGCAAGTTGGAAAACCCCGACAAGATGCTCCAATTGCTGTGATTGGTGCAGGTACTGGTTTGGGAAATTGTTTTGCAATTCCCGACGTAAATGGGGTGAGGGTTTTTTCTTCGGAAGGGGGACACGGTGATTTTGCGCCGCGATCGGAGTTAGAGTTTGAATTGCTGAATTATTTGTTGGCAAAACACGACATTCCCAGAATATCGATCGAGCGTGTGGTTTCGGGACAGGGAATTGTAGCCATTTACCAGTTCTTGCGGGACAGAAAATTTGCCCCGGAATCAGCGGAGGTAGGAGAAATTATCAAACAATGGGAGTCAGAAGTCGGGAAAACTGAGAAGACGGTCGATCCGGGGGCGACAATTGCACAGGCGGCACTCAAAAAGTGCGATCGGCTTTCCGAACAAACAATGCAAATGTTTGTAGAAGCTTACGGCGCTGTCGCAGGAAATATGGCTGTGTCACTTTTACCTTACGGTGGTTTGTACATAGCTGGCGGCATCGCTCCTAAAATTTTGCCACTGATTCAAGAAGGGGGTTTTATGCGAGCTTTTACCCACAAAGGCCGGATGGATTCGCTGTTAGAAATGATGCCGGTGAGATTGGTTTTAAATGATAATGTAGGGTTAATTGGAGCCGCAGTTTGTGCGGCCGGTCTTTAGTTAATAATAATTGTATGGTGCGTCAGCTTTAAGCTTCTAGATTGTTGAAGAAATAACGCTCTGCTGGCGCACCATATTTAGGTAGAGTTATGTCATCTTCAAAATCTTCTCAGCCGCACTTTCAGATACCGGCATCACCGATAACCGATTGCCTTTCCTCACCAGCAAAATCTCATCAGCACTAAACTTTTGTTTCAGTTCATCCAAAGATATTAACTTAGCAAACTCTTCAACAAACTCCACTTTCACAGTTTGCCAGCGAGGAGCATCAAACTGCGATTTAGGGTCATAATATCCGCTATTCATATCAAACTGACTCGGATCAGCAATCCCAGATTCAATGACGCGCATTAACCCGGCAATTCCCGGTATTTGAGTATTAGAATGGTAAAAAAATACTAAATCTCCCCGACTCATTTCTCGCATAAAATTGCGCGCTTGATAGTTGCGAACGCCATCCCAAATGGAAGTGCGATCGCCCTTCAAATCCGCAATACTATAAACATCCGGTTCCGACTTCATCAGCCAATAATTCATACAATCTATTCGCTTGGATTAGCCAAATATTCTTTAATTTTCTCTAAACACTGCTGCATAGCTTTTTGCATAAAAATCTGAACGAGCAACAACCCAACGGGATAGAATACCGGAGAAGTCAGCATAAAATAAAACTCCCAATCAATCCGAGTTCCCTTTGCTGTGGCAGTGAAATTCCAATCTCCGCCACCAGACTCAATGAGTAGAGAAATCGGAAACTTAAACCCTCTAACCAGTCGGTAGGCTTGTCTTTCTGGCTTTTTGAAAGTAATGATTTCTTCATCAATCACCGAAGTGTCAGCATTTTCTATCCGCCGCACGCCGCCTTCACGCATTTCTCCACCATCTGCCATCTCAGCTTTAATAATTGCTGGAATTGGGCCATATCCGCGAAAGACTTTGGGCAGATTTGATAGGGACGTAACAAAATCAAAGACTACTTCAGGCGATGCAGCAATTTCTACTACTGCGTTGGTTTTAACTAACATTTATCTCTCCAATGATCTGATTTGATAAGGAACTGTGAGTTAAAAAGGCGTAATTTTAATTATAAAATATCCTTGCGCTTCTGCAACCACAGAGTCAACATCAAATAAACGAAAATATGCACGCACAAAATACCCCAATTTAAACCCAAATTTTCCCACGTTGGATCGTAAACAGGAGTAGGCTCAAACGGCTGAGGAAGCGTACTCCCGTCCGGTAATGTAGTAGGCGCGGGAACCATCCCATTCACATTAACTAAAGAGCCGTAAGCACCCACAGACCAGCGGCTTAACATCAGCCAAGAAAACTTGCTCGCCGCACCTTCCATCTTAAACAAAACTCCCGAAAAAATAATCTGAGGCAGCAATAATAGAGGCAAAGCGCTGTTAGCTTGAGAGCTATTATTAACAATCGCGGAAACGACTAATCCAAGGCTTATGCAGCTCATTAAAGTTAGGAATGTGGTAATACTTGCTCCCACAGACCAGGAAATAAAACTCGGTTCGGGGGATTTAAAAGCAATCAGAATAACTCCTACTATTAACAGTGTTTGTAATACTGCCAAACCAGAAAGTATAAAAATTTTTGAACCTAAATAAGCAAACAATCCTAAATTGACCAAACGTTCGCGCAGATAAATAGCAGATTCTTTAACAATTTCTTGCAGAGAAGTTGCCAGCCCTACCCAAATCGCCGCACAGGTAAATACAAACAAAACTCGCAACGCCAAAGGTGCTAAAGTTGCCTCCGGCACTCCAATTAACGGGTCTTTATCTCTGACGGCTAGCCGCAGCAAACTAATGCCGATCGGAGCCGTTAAAAGAGCTAAACTCAAGTTAACTAAGTCGCGGGAAACGAGTTGAAAATAGCGCTGGGCGAGCAAAACGAGTTGTTTTACAAAAGATTGAGATTTGGGTGCAGAAGGTGCAGAAGGTATTTTTGCATTAGCGTTGCCTGTGCTGAAGTGGTTGACAATATAGCGCTGATAGTAGGGAGATTTACTAAACTTTTCTGCCCAGCTTTTAACGTTGATTTCTCCTGTTTCTAATTCGTTGTAAATGTCGGCGAAATCGCTTGTTTTGACATCGAAAAAATCGAGCGCTTCCCTAGGCGGGCCGAAGTAACAAAGGCGTCCGCCGCGACCCATAAACACAATACGATCGCACATCGTGATATTTGCCGTCGCGTGAGTCACCAGAATCACCGTCCTGCCTTGATTTGCCAACTTTCGCAGCAGTTGCATCATCTTCTTATCCAAACCCGGATCGAGTCCTGAAGTCGGTTCGTCTAAAAAGAAAAGTTTCGGGTCTGCTAACAGTTCAACTCCGATGCTGACCCGCTTCCGCTGTCCGCCGCTAAGCTGTTTTACCAAAGCCTTGCGACGGTGAGTCATTTCAATATCTTCTAAAGTTTTTGCTACTACCTGCTTGACATCTGTATCGGGAGGTAAGCGCAATTTAGCTGCATAACTCAAGACTTCTTCTACTGTCAAATCTGCGTGCACAATATCATCTTGAGGCACATAACCGATTTGATTGCGGTAAATATTGAAGTTTTGGCGCAGGTTGTCACCGTTGAGAAACACAGCGCCGTTAGTAGTTTTTTCGATACCTAAAAGCGTCCGCATTAAAGTAGATTTACCAGCGCCGCTACCGCCGACTAAAGCCACAAACTGCCCCGGTTCGATCGCCAAAGTGATATTATCCAAACGCTTCGGAATCACCAGACTGTCAGCATCCAAACGAATTTGATGGCCCGAGTCTTGCATCTGCAACTCACCGCTGCGGTAAGTTAGAGTAAACGGGCCGATCCGAATTGCATCTCCCTCGGACAACTGTACAGAATTTGTCACTCGCTGACCGTTAACAAAAACCCCGTTAACGCTGTGGTCTCGCAAAATATAATTACCGCGACTATCTTGGTCGATTGTGGCGTGGCGTCTAGAAACAAGCGGCGCATCTAATTGCAGCGAAGCGTTTGGATCGCGACCCAACAAAACCGACCGATTCTTAAGAAGAAGTGACTGCTTGCTAGGGACAGCAACCTGATTCGCCAGCGGATTAAAATAACTCAGCAAAACTTGATTTTGAGGATCTAGACCGATTTTAATTTCTGTGCCGTTTTTCAGACAATAACCGTCATTGGGAGTGATGCGAGTGCGATCGACAAATAAGCCATTAGTGCTCGGCCGCTGCCCGTCACCGTCGTAAATCCAGTAATTATCCCCAATTTGGCGCAAAACAGCGTGAACGCCGGAAACTGCGCGCCAGGGTTCGGGAATGACTAAATCAGCACGAGTGCGATCGCGCCCCAATACGTGCTGCTGCTGTTTTAACTCTAACTGTAAAACCTCGCCTTGATTGCTTAATACTATATAAGGTCGATCGCTTAAAGCAGTCAGTTGTCCTATATTGCCTGTCATACTTCAATCGCGGTTTTTGCACTCACTTTTGTCAGCATATCAAAAAGTCATTAGTCATTAGTCATTAGTCATTAGTCATTAGTCATTAGTCATTAGTCATTAGTCATTAGTCATTAGTCATTTTGGCAACAACCGACAAACTGCGAAGCCGATTAATTGCCGCCGCCAATTCAAACCGTCGAAACATGGCAAAATCCCCTTCAGGAAAAGGCGATAAAATATCCATGCCCTGCGCGTCAATATCTGCCATCACCAAATCTATGATTTCCGACAAAGTGCGTTTTCCGTCCATGTATTGCTGCTTAGCATAAACCATTGCCGCAGCGATCGCCCTTAACTGTCCGCTGTCCACAATTTGCTCAACAGCACCCAAATCAATCTCCTCAGTTCCGAAAGCCAATTCATTAACATCCCGCACTTTCACCCGCACATCTCGCCGTCCCTGACTCGGATCTAAACTAGCAGGAATCGGCACTCTTTGAGTAATCTTACCAAAAAATTTTCCCCCTTCAGCAGCACGGGTAGTAGAGTAATTTTTAGCAATTTCTTTAGCTTTTCCCGTCACATCATCTGCTTGAAAATTTTCCATTGCAATCACAGTATCTGCCACATCAAAATAATCGCCACTTCCCCCCATGACTAAAATAGTCGATACGCCATAATCCGCATACAACTGTTTAACTTTATCAATAAACGGCGTAATCGGTTCCTTATCCTTAGCGATGAGTTCCTGCATTCTGCGATCGCGAATCATAAAATTCGTCGCCGCCGTATCCTCATCCACCAATAAAACAGGCACTAAATCCCCTTCTGAAATAGCGACTAACTCCGTGTCTAAAACAAAAGACTCATCTTCTTCCTTCTTCCCTCTTCCCTCTTCCTTCTTCCCTCTTCCTTCTTCCTTCTTCTTTCTCCCCACTTCCAACGCCTCAATAATATTAGCAGCTTGCGACGTGCTACCGCTTGCATTTTCAGTATAAAATTGTGCAGTATCTCTACCTTGTGGCAAGTGGTTAATAAAAGGCGAAATATCAACTCCCGCGACACTTCTGCCATCTTCCGCTCTAATTTTCACCGCCGCCGGATTAGTCACCACACATTCCCTGCCATCTCCCGGAATTCGGTTGTAAACTCCCAACTCGATCGCCCTGAGTAAAGTTGATTTGCCGTGATAGCCGCCCCCAACAATCAAAGTAATGCCAGCGGGAATACCCATACCGGACATCAAACCGCGATTCGGACAATTAAACTCAACTTTTAACGACGGCGGCGACTGAAAAGCCACAGCATTATTTAACAAAGAACTGTTGTCAACACCGCTGTGGCGGGGCAAAATAGAACCATTAGCAACAAACGCAACTAATCCTTTTTCAGCTAACTGCTGCCGCAGCCAGTCAGCATCTTCTACAGTTTCAACGTGACGGCGACATTCCGCAGCATTTAAGTTAGCATACTTTAGAGAATTGCTGACAATTTGCGGAATATCTTCGCACAGCATTTCAGCAGCTTGTCGCCCTAATATACTGCGTCCGCCCGCTGGAAGTCCGACGGCAAATCGCAGTTCAACTCCTCCTAAATCTTCGAGATCGTATGTATTTGAGGAAATGATAAATGCCGAAGTTCGCTCTAAAACTTCTTGTCCGAACCGAGCCACTGCAATCATACCACTTTTGCCAGTACCACGTTTGCTGCTGATGCTGTGCGCTGCTCGGTCAAACTGGCGAGTTAGGTAATCTCGCAAAGCTATTTCTCGACTGCGAGAATTGAAAAGTTCGCGGGGAATTTGAGCAATGTTTGGCGGAACTATGACTCTAAATTTACTGGGAGAAGCAAACGGATCTCCCTGCACGTAATCAATAATTAATGTGAATTCAGAAAACTCGTACTTACCTTGAATGTCTTTGTAGGCTTTGTAGCCTCGATTGTCTAGTTGCAGTAAATGCCGTTGCAGGCTTTCTTTGTTAGTCATTAGTCATTAGTTATTAGTTGGCAGTTGGCAGTTGGCAGTATCAATAACAGTCATCATACCCAATGCCCTATGCCCGATGTCCCATCCCCAATTCCCAATTCCCCATGCTCAATTCCCAATTACTAATTACCTAATTCCAATAATTTAGCCACGGCATTGACAACAATTTGAGCAGAACCGGCGAAAAAAGGTCGATCGATAGTTGCTAATGTATCGCTAGATTGGTGATAGTGGGGCGATCGCAAATTTGCAGTATCCGTCACCAACACAGCACCAATTCCTTTATACCAGAAAGGCGCGTGGTCGCTGCGTAAAACATCGGGAGTCAGCAACCCTTTCAGGGGAACAGGCAACGCCACCACCGGCGGCAAACCGGCTTTTCCAGACTCCGCAAAACTTTTCAATAGCAACGGATGTTCCGTATCCCCAATCACAGCGATAAACTCGCCTTTGTCGGGAGATGTTACCCCCGATGCTTCTAGAAAAGGTTGCGCTGTCAATCCTTCGGGATATTGCTGGCATCCGGGCGTGCGGCAGGCATAACCTACCATATCTAGGACGATCGCACCCTGCAAATTTTTTAACCGCGCGTCGCTACCTGTAAATGCTAAACTGCCTAAAAGTCCGAGTTCTTCCCTGTCGAAAAAAGCTACTTGCAATGTCCGAGGCGTGGGACGAGAACCCAGCAATCTTGCTACTTCTAAAACTACTGCAACTCCCGTCGCATTGTCGTCAGCGCCTGGGGAATTTGGTACAGTATCGTAGTGTGCTGCCACTAAAATTGCACCCGCGTTTGAGTCAGTGCCTTTTCTCTCAGCGAAGACGTTAATTCCGCGATCGAACGGCTGCAAATCTGGGGAAAATCCTAATGTTTGCAGTTGTTTAGAAATGTAATCTCTCGTAAAAGAGCGATCTCGTTCTTCCTCGCGTTCTCCTGCTAAACTATCGACGTGTTTCCACAAACGAGACGGGTCAATTTGGGGCTGAAAAAAAGTATTTTTTTCAGCAGGAAGCGGTAAAGGAGACGGGTTTTGGGAAGTGTGGATATTGCGATCGATCCCTAATTCGGGTACACCCGAAAACCGCTGCAACGAGTCAGAACGCCAACCCACAGCCGTCACCGCAACCAGAATAAATAGCGCTATCCAAATCAATTGTTTCATTAGTAAGTCTATTTGAGATTTTAGACCGAGCTTACGCACTCCTCGCTTTCATCAACCGGGTGTTTTAGCGGAAGCGAGGGCTGCAACAAAGTCTTTTCGTAAAACCCGGTTGATGCGTCCAGAACAGTTATATTTTAGATTTTAGATTGACACCAGAGTTGAAAATAAACCTGTTTCAAAAAAAGAAACTAAAAAATCTTAAACTTAGCTGCGCCAGAGGCAGTTTTGTATTTTTTATCTAGAAAAGCAGGAAAAAGCCTTGCAATGTTGCCGTCGAATCCGTCTTGCTTATTAGATGGTTCGGCGGCGACATTCCAATCACTAATTTACCTTTAAAATTTACAAATTAAAACTATTTTTTTCCCATTCAATCTCCTTATTTTCTAATATCAAACCGCTGCTGCTTGGAACAGCATAAGGAATAGTTGTTGCCGAAAATTTGACTATTTGAGTTGGTTGTTGAAACCACTCGGAATAACTCGGATTTAGTTGATCGTACAGTGCTTTCAAAGCTTGAATTTCTACCTCTAGCTGCGCTGCGACTTGATTGATTCTGCGAGCTTGTGCTTGCAAGCGCTTTTCCCCGGTTTGAACAGTGTTTTCTACTTCTTGCCAGTGCTCTCCTGCCAGCAATTTTTCTAGTTCACCTTGCTTGTAATTGAGTAAAGCCTGTTTTTGTTGCAGTTGCTTTTCAATATTTTTAGTCTCTCGGTCAATTTCCTGGATTTGCTGCAACCACTGCTCCCCAAAAGCAGCAGTTTGCTGGTGGAACTCGGCAATGGCTTCAGGAGTATTATTTTTGGGAAAACTGACTGCCACTCGGCACTCAGAGCGCTGTACGCCAAGTTTTTCCCGCCACTCTTGCAGGGCGGTAACTTCTGCTTGCAGCGTGCGGACTTCTTTTTGGAGTTCTGGGATGGTCTGACTCATGGGTTCAATTAGTGGACCTCTGCATCGATTTTAAGCTAATTGTTTATTTTTATAACAAATCCCGGTCGCCTCCTTGCGGGAATTATCTAATCTTAGCGCGCTTCCACCCGGTGTCTAGGCAGAATGGCGGATAATTTGTGGCACAATGGCTGATGACACATTTTAAATTAAGATTAAAATTGTAATTAGTTATAAAGCTAAGTTATTAGCTTGGTAAAATTTAATTTACAAATCCACATAAATTCAGGGTGGCTGCGTTTTCCTATTGTACAGAAAGTTCTGCTAAACTTTTTGAGATTTATGATTGCTAAAAAAAAATTTAAAATTAGGAAATAGAGCCAATGAGAAGAATTTTTCAATTAATGTTGGGATATTTCGCGGTTGCTGTTTTTGGTGTGGAATGTGACATAAATCCAAAAATATTACCGACAAGTCTAGAAGATGAACCTGGCAGTCGCCCTGTAGCAGGGATTTGGGTTCGGTCTCAGAAACATAGCTATTTGCGATCGGCAGCTCGCCCCCTTACTTCTGCAAGCGCCCCATTATTTTTGGATAAGTTATCCCAAATTGAGTCAGTAAAATTACCGAATTACAATTATATAGAATCTCAGGAAACTCCTAGAAAAGAAGCTACTTTTAGATTAAAAACAATCGCTTATTACCTGATTTTTATTTGTGTAGTAATCTCATCATTATTAATCAGGTGTAAAACAGTAAATAGCTTATCCAAGACGATCAGGTTAATCAAGCCGAAGTCTGAAACAGAGAATGACAAGCTACCAAAAGGAGAAAAAGTGTTGTATCCAAAAAAAGAACAGGATATCTGGCATACTATTGCCCAAATGACCCAAGATTTGCAGCAAACTGCCGAATATGCCCTGGATATTTGCGAGGAAATGAACGTCTCGATAATTGCGACTACCCCCGGCGGTCATATCCTGTCGTTAAACCAAGCTACCTGTCAACTTTTGGGATACTCTAAAAAAGAGTTGTTAGGCAAACCAATAGCCGGACTTTTTAAGAAAAGTGAATCACCAGCCCCGGAGTTAGATTTAGGAAGTTTAACAGCCGAAGGTTCTGTCCACAACGTGGAAAAAGTCTACCTTTCTAAACAGCAAAAAAAAATAATTATACTGCTTTCTATTTCAATTATTCGCGACAGTCAAGGCAAGGTCAGCGGCAAGTTATACATAGCACAAGATATTACTGATAGCAAGCGGGCTGAAAGAAATTTGCGGCGCAGTGAAAAAAAGTTTCGCCAACTGATAGAAACTGTGAATGCTGTTGCATTTATCTATCACCGCAGACAGTTCCGCTATGTCAATGCTCAGACAGAAGCTCTGACAGGATATACTCGCGAAGAATTACTAGCATTGGATTTATACGACTTAATTCATCTAGATTTTATAGAAATAGTTAAAAAATGGGGTAAATCCAGCCATGCGCGCTCAACTGCAGGCTCTAAATATGAATTAGTAATAGTCACGAAAACTGGAGAAATGCGCTGGATTGAAGCAACTGTAGATATTATAAAATTTGAAAAAAAAGCCTCAATATTAATCACAGCATTTGACATCAGCGATCGCAAATTAGCAGAGTTAGAACTAGAAACATCTCTTTCGTTGCTTCAAGCAACCATTGAATCTACGGCTGACGGTATTCTGGCGGTTGACAGTGAAGGAAAAGTTGTTAGCTTTAACCGTAAATTTGCCGAAATGTGGCATTTGCCAGATTTGCTGGTGGATTCGAGAGATAATAACCAAATTTTGGGTTTTGAAATCAACCAGTTAAAATACCCGGAAATATTTCTCAACCGTGCTAAAGAATTGTCCGATCGTCCTGCAGCAGAAAGTTACGATCTCATCGAGTTGACAGATGGCAGAATCTTCGAGCGCTACTCGTTGCCCCAGCGCACGGGAGGCAAAATTACTGGTCGAGTATTCAGCTTTCGGGATGTAACGGAACGGGTGCAATCCGAAGAAAAACTCCGCAAAAGTGAAGAACGTTTTCACCTGCTGACGCGGGCGACAAATGACGCCGTATGGGATTTTGATTTGTTAAAAAATGAGTATTGGTTGAGCGAAGAATTTGAAAAAGTTTTTGGATACAAACTCAACGAAACTCAGACGATAGAATTAGAATCTTGGTGGTTAAATATTCATCCCGAAGAACGGGAAAGAGTGATGTTAAGCTTCAACCAAACAATGAACTCAGACGCTCAATGTTGGTCGGAAGAATACAGCTTTCACCGTGCAGACGGGGGATATGTTTTTGTGCTAGATCGCGGCTATATCATCCGCAATGAAAGTGGCCAAGCAGTCAGGGCGATCGGCACGATGATGGATATCACTCAGCGCAAGCAAGCTGAAGAAATTATTCGCTATCAAGCTGTTTATGACCAACTCACCGGTTTACCGAACCGGATACTTTTTAACGAGCGGCTGGTGGCGTCCTTAAAACAAGCTAAACAAACAAAAAAAATGCTTGCTGTGATGTTTTTAGACTTGGACAGGTTCAAAAAGATTAATGATACATTAGGTCACGCTGCGGGCGATCGCCTGTTAGAAGGTTTTGCCGGACGCATCAGTGACACTTTGCGATCGAGTGACACGGTTGCCCGCTGGGGAGGCGACGAATTTACCATACTGCTTCCCGACATCAATTGCTTAGAAGATGCAGTTAAAACAGCTCAAAGAATACTCAACAATTTAAAGCCAGCATTTAAACTAGAAGGACAACCGTTTCATGTCAGCAGCAGCATCGGCATTGCCCTTTATCCCGATGATGGTGAAGATGCCGAAACATTAGTCAAAAATGCCGATGCTGCCTTGTACTACGCTAAAGAAATGGGAAGAAATAACTATCAGTTATATACTTCAACACTTAATCCCCACGGCAGCCATTTACTAACTATAGAACACAGACTGCACGAAGCTTTAGAACAGGGAGAATTTGAGGTTTTTTACCAGCCCAAAGTCAACATCACTACTTGGCAAATTCAGGGCATGGAAGCTCTGCTACGCTGGCAACATCCACAATTAGGTTTAGTTACTCCCGCTACATTTATTCCGATCGCCGAAGAGAACGGACTCATTGTACCTATTGGGGAATGGGTGCTGCAAACAGCCTGCACTCAAAATAAAGCTTGGCAGGATGCTTTGCAGCCAGATTTGCGGGTAGCAGTCAACGTTTCGGCTCGGCAGTTCCAGCAATTTAATTTATTAGAAATGGTAGCGAAATGCTTGGAAAAAAGCGGTTTAGCACCCAAGTATTTAGAGTTAGAAATTACCGAGACGACAGCTATGCAAGATGTGGATTATACCACAAAAGTTCTCAGGGAGTTGCAGAATATGGGAGTGCAAATTGCGCTGGACGATTTCGGCACGGGTTATTGTTCTCTAAATTATCTCAAAAAGTTTCCCTTGAATATCCTAAAAATAGATAAATCCTTTGTCAGCGGATTGACTACTGATCCCTGCGAACGGGCGATCGCCAAGGCTGTAGCGACCCTGGGGCGAGATTTAAACTTGAGCGTGGTAGCCGAAGGAGTAGAAACTAAAGAGCAGTTGGAGTGTTTGCGGGAACTCCACTGTCAAGAAATTCAGGGCCACTATTTCAGCCCTGCCCTCTCGGCTGGTGAGGCTAGCAAACTTTTGGTAAATTCTCATTTGCGACAAGTGCAAATTGCTTAATTGGGTCGCGACTTACGACTGCGTGAGGTTGTAACGCTGCGTGCAAGTCCTGCGAACGTTACACGTAAAAAGTCGTGCGACCACCGCCGAAACCCGCATAGGTCCCGCCGCAACAGCCGTCGCACGAGCAGCCACTGTAGGAAAACTCGTTGCCGCACTCAAGACAGATCGCCGTCCAGTCGTGATGGTCTGGTGGCGAGGCCTTCTTGCGACAGTTATCGCAGCCGAAAACGGCTAGTTCGCTCACATCGAACGACCTGCGCTTCCGTTTCGTCTGCTTGATGGCATCGTGCATGAACTGGTTAAAACTTAAAATAGTGTGCAGAATAACGGACTTGTACCTAAAGACAGAGGAAAATATCGCTACCCCAACATAAAGGCTTTGTCTATGCAGCCAATTCGTACATTTAACGTTTCCCCGTCGCTACCGACAATTCTCGAACCCCTACGCAAGCTTGCCTACAACTTGCACTGGGACTGGAACGTCGATACCAAAGACCTATTCCGCCGCCTCGATCGAGACCTGTGGGACTCCAGCAACCAAAACCCGGTGCTGATGCTCGGAACCATATCTCAAGAGCGGCTGCAAGAAATGGCAGAAGACGAAGGCTTCATTGCCCAAATGAACCGAGCAGCCCAGCAGTTAGACGATTATCTCAAAAATCGCGCCTGGTACCGCAAACAGCGCGGCACCGAGCAGCAGGAATGCTACGCTTACTTTTCGATGGAATTCGGCTTAGTTAAAGCCCTACCCATCTATTCAGGCGGTTTGGGCGTGCTCGCAGGCGACCACCTCAAATCAGCTAGTGATTTGGGCTTGCCCTTAGTCGGTGTCGGCCTACTCTACCAAGAAGGTTATTTTTCGCAGTATCTCAACGCCGACGGCTGGCAACAAGAACGCTATCCGCTCAACGATTTCTACAATATGCCGCTGCACCCAGAACGCAATCCCGACGGTTCGGAATTGCGGATTGAGGTAGACTATCCCGGCCGCAAGGTGTATGCCCGGATTTGGCGGGTACAAGTGGGAACGGTTCCTTTGTACCTAATGGATACAAATATTGAACCTAATAGTCGCTACGACCAAGATATTACCGACCAACTGTATGGCGGTGATAAAACTCTGCGGATGCACCAAGAAATCATGCTGGGCATCGGCGGCGTGAAAATGCTCAAGGCATTGGGGCTGACAGTTACGGCTTATCACATGAATGAAGGCCACGCGGCTTTCATGGCTTTGGAACGCATTCGGATGCTGATGGAGGAATATCACCTGAGTTTCGTAGAAGCGGAACAGGTGGTGGTTTCGAGCAGTATGTTTACGACTCACACGCCTGTGCCTGCTGGGTTTGACTTGTTCGAGCCGGATATGGTGATGCACTATCTGAGTCACTATCCCAAGATATTTGGCTTGTCGCAAGATGAGTTTTTGGGATTGGGCCGGGAGAATACTGGCGATTTGTCCGCACCTCTGAATATGGCAATTTTGGCTATTAAAATGTCGAGTTTTGTCAACGGGGTGGCGGCTTTGCACGGGGTGGTGTCGCGCCCGATGTTTCAGGGTTTGTGGCCGGGTTTGCCCCAGGAAGAAGTACCGATTACTTCGATTACCAACGGGGTGCACGCTCGCAGTTGTGTGGCGAAGTCTACTCAGGAGTTGTACGATCGATACCTTGGCCCGGACTGGGAAATGACCGGTAAGGACGATCGTCTCTGGGACAGGCTTTCGTCGATTCCTGATGAGGAACTATGGCGCAATCACGAACGCTGTCGATCGGAGTTGGTGGTGTTCGCGCGGGAGTGGCTGCAAAAGACTTTGCGTGAACGCGGTGCGGCCCAAACGGAAATCGAACACGCGCGGGAAGCTCTCAATCCCAAGGTGCTGACGATCGGGTTTGCCCGCCGCTTTGCTACTTACAAGCGGGCGACGCTGTTTTTGCGCGATGTCGATCGAATCATGCGGATCATGCGGGATCAAAATCGCCCGGTGCAGTTTGTGATTGCTGGGAAGGCTCACCCGATGGATATTCCGGGTAAGGAATTGATTCGGGATATCGTTCACTTCATCCGCGAGCACGAGACGATGAGCTCGATGGTGTTTTTACCGAACTACGACATTAACGTTGCTCGGATGATGGTGTCTGGCTGCGATGTGTGGCTGAATACGCCACGCCGCCCGCGTGAGGCTTCGGGTACTTCCGGGATGAAAGCTTCGATGAATGGTTTGCCGAATCTGAGCATTCTTGACGGATGGTGGGATGAGGCTGATTATGTTCGTACCGGTTGGCCGATCGGACATGGGGAGTTTTACGAAGATACTAAGTATCAGGATGAGGTCGAGGCTAATGCTTTGTACGACTTAATGGAAAAAGAAGTTGTACCGCTGTTTTACAACCGGGATGCTGATGGCATTCCCCGCGGTTGGACGGAGAAAATGAAGGATTCTATTCGCTTGAATTGTCCTTTGTTCAATACTGCTCGGATGGTGAAAGATTACGCGCGACGGGCATATTTCCCGGTGAGCGATCGCTACCACACCATGACTTCGGATAATTGCGCTCCGGCCAAGGAGTTGTCTCACTGGAAGAAGCACGTTCTCGCGAAATGGCACGATATTAAGATTGAGGCTGTTGATATTTCGCAGGATAAAGAAGTTAAGGTCAATCAGTCGATATCTGTTAAATCTCGGATTAATCTGATGGGATTGACGCCTGCAGACGTACAAGTTGAACTTTATCAAGGCTCGGTTGATGCTAACGGCGATATCATTGGTGGCGTGCCGGTGGTGATGGAGTATTTGGGAGAAGATTCTCACAATGCTAGCCTTTATACGGCTGACATTACTTATACTTCTAGCGGTTTGCAAGGTTTGTCGTTGCGCGTTTTGCCGAAGCACAATAATCTCAGCAGTCCTTATGAAGCTGGTGTGATTCTCTGGGCACATTAAAGGAAGGAAGAAGGAAGAAGGAAGAGGGAAGAAGGAAGGCACGACACGGATTCGGACACGGATACACGGATGAATTTAACTGTGTTTCCCAATTCTCCCCCTCTCCCACTCTCCCACTCTCCCACTCTCCCACTCCCACTCTCCTTATCGAACTTGGGGAATGACTATGTAGCCGATTGTGCGATCGCCCAATACCAAATTCCGCTGGATTCCCAGTACCACCAGTGACCGCGTATATAAGCGTACAGCAAGGCATCTGGCTGTTCTTTTAAGCCTTTGATGGGGGCAACACTGGTGGCAATTTCGGGGATGTTTGAACCACCGATGAACGCTAATTCTTATGCAGGATGTTTGCGAAATTCAGACTTGGTTCGAGGATTGATCAATATCTACAATATACTGGCAGAACTTCATCAATTAGAGTTGACATTCTGCCAGTTTTCCTTTTTTATATGGCGTTGCTGAAGACAGGTATAAATTCAAGATTTCGGAATTTTTATAAGCCCAGTCGGGTGAGTTTTGTAACATCAAGCGAAAAGTTGATTCATACCGTGACTCAGCAAAGCCTAGAATCTATATCCATCAATATGAAAGCCGCCAAACAAAAAAGTGGTGCCACAATAGCCAAACTTTTTCATACTACTATAGCAATCCTCGCATCATTTGTGAATTTCTTACTCCCTCCCCTTGATAAGGGGAGGGTTGGGGTGGGGTAAAAAGTTTACGACTCCTGCAAGGATTGCTATATTGCATAAAATTGAAGGAAGCCTGGAGACACCTCTAGTTTAAATTATTTACCTACACCCGCTGGCTGCTGACGGTTTCGCACTTCCAGAAAAATCAACAAAGCATTAACATCAGCCGGATTCACCCCGCCAATTCTCGCCGCTTGGCCAATCGTCAGCGGTTTCACCTTAGCCAACTTTTCCCGCGACTCTTTCGAGAGAGTTGTAATTGCCATGTAATCCAAATCCGCAGGCAATTGTCGGCGTTCATGTCTGACAATTTCATCAATTTGATTTTGCTGTTTTTGCAGATAGCCAGAATATTTAATGTCAATTTCCGCACCCTCTTTTTCAGCCAACTTCAGACTAGAATTGCCTAAATTGTAGCGTTCCAAATCCACATAATGAAAACCAGGACGACGCAACAAATCAGCAAGAGTAATTGAACCTTTAATCGCTTGTTGAGTGCCCGCAAAAATTGCCTTACCAACTTCCTCGTGCTCTTTCACCCGCGTCGAGTACAAGCGTTCCTTCTCTGCCACAATATTAGCTTTTTTCCGCTCAAATAACTCCCAGCGGCGATCGTCAATCAAACCAATTTCCCGTCCCAGCGGCGTCAAGCGTTGGTCAGCATTGTCCGATCGCAATAATAGCCGATATTCCGATCGCGAAGTCAACATCCGGTAAGGTTCCCGCAAATCCTTCGTACACAAATCATCTATCAGAGTCCCGATATAACTTTGCTCGCGAGGAAACACAATCATCTCCTGATTTTTCGCAAACCTGGCCGCATTAATCCCCGCCACAATCCCCTGTGCAGCCGCCTCCTCATATCCAGTTGTACCGTTCACCTGACCCGCGCAAAACAGCCCTTCAATCTTCTTAGTCATCAGCGTGGGAAAGCACTGAGTTGCCGGCAAATAATCATACTCCACAGCATAAGCAGGGCGCATCATCTCGCACTTTTCCAAACCCGGAAGAGTCCGCAGCATTTGCAATTGCAAATTTTCCGGTAAACCAGTCGAAAAACCTTGGATATAAAGTTCAGGAATATCTCTACCTTCCGGTTCAATAAAAATCTGGTGACTTTCCTTATCCGCAAACCGCACAATCTTATCTTCAATACTCGGACAATAGCGCGGCCCCTTCGCATCAACCCAGCCACCGTAGACTGGAGAAAGGTGCAAATTGTCTCTAATTAACTGATGAGTAGCTGGTGTAGTTCGAGTCAAATAACAAGGCATTTGTTCCCGTTCGATCCACACTTCTGGATCGAAACTAAACCAGCGAACCTCTGCATCTCCCGGCTGCGGTTCCAGGTTGGTGTAATCGAGAGTACGTTTGTCAACTCTTGCGGGAGTTCCAGTTTTCAACCTGCCTGTTTCAAAGCCCAAACGGTTGAGAGTTTCCGTCAAACCAACGGCGGCAAATTCTCCCGCACGTCCGGCGGGCATCGACTTATTGCCTACCCAAATCGTGCCACCTAAAAAAGTGCCTGTGGTGAGAATTACTGCTTTGCATTCAAAAGCGACGCCGAAGTATGTTTCTACTCCGATAACTTCTTCGTTTTTTCCCAAAACTAAGTCTGTCACCATCGCTTCCCGGATGGTCAAATTCTCTTGGTTTTCGACAATATTATTCATTACAGCGGCGTATTCCCGCTTGTCAGTTTGTGCCCTCAGCGCCCACACTGCGGGGCCTCGCGAAGAGTTGAGGATGCGTTTTTGTAGGTAGGTGCGATCGGCCATTTTGCCAATTTCCCCGCCTAACGCATCAACTTCGTTAGTGAGTTGGGTTTTAGCCGGGCCACCGACAGCAGGATTGCAAGGTTGCCACGCAATTTTGTCGAGGTTGAGGGTGAGGAGAAGGGTGCGACAGCCGAGGCGAGAAGTGGCGAGGGCGGCTTCACAGCCGGAGTGTCCGCCACCAACTACGATGATGTCGAAACTGTCTTGGAATTGTACTGGAGTTTGTGCGGTCATTCGATTTTAGATTTTAGATTTTAGATTTTAAATTGAAGAGGTGACTCTACGGATTAATCTGGGGGCTTGTATCCTGGATGTTGGCAATCAATATAAGCGCCGGTGAGAGATGGGGTTCTAGTCTTGTCTTTATTCTAGTATAAGTTAAAAGCTAAAAAACACTTATAATGTAGCGTTTATGTCAAAAAGTTACCATAAGGCGAGATGACCATTTTATTTTACGTTGATGAGGGTGGCACTGGCTGGAAAGATATGGAGACAAATTTCTTTTTTTTAGCTAGCTTTGCTATCCATGTCCAGCACTGGCCACAAATGGATAGAGAATTTTCAGCACTTAAAAAGGAGCTATTTAGTGGGAAGGAACCTGAAGACTGGGAACTTAAGGGGCGGGATATTTGGCAAGGTGTGGGTTCATTTAAGAATTTTCCAAGGGAATTCCGTCTTCAAGCGTTCAAGAAAGTTTCAGAAACTATCAGTCAGTTACCTAGCAATATATTCGCTGTTCAAGCCAACAAAAAAAGATTGCGCGAAACCAGCGAATATATTAAAGATGAAACTGGTTTGTATCGCTTAACTTTCAATCAATTATTAGAGCAGCTAGATGCTTATCTAAAGCAATCTAGCGAAACTGGAATATTACTTATGGATTCGCGCTCAACTCAGCATACCAGTATTCAGGATGGGAGATTGATCAGAGTGTATCGAGATTGGAAGTCACAAAAAAAATATTCTAACTTTGTGGAACTACCTTTGTTTGGCTTCTCAGAATTTTACACTGGTTTGCAGCTAGCAGATTATGTGGTGTACTTGATAGATCGTTATTCAAAGGAAGCAGGGACAGCCAGTGGTCATACTGAATTGGAGGAAGCCTTCCATCTACTTGAGCCGAAAATGCAGTTGTTGAAAATTCCTATTCTCCAGCATAAAATCCACTTTGAAGACCGCTAAAATGAAGGGTAAGTTTAAATGCGAATCCACGACTATAAATAGTCGTGGATTTCGCCCTTATTGAGAGCTTAACCCTCTTTTAAGAGGGGCTTAAAATAACTCTCTACGCCTTGGCGGGGCGTTATTTTGGCAGTGATGGTATGATCATTAAAATCATGTTTCAGGTTGACAGGCGCACGGTATCTCAACCGTACCATACCTCCCCGTGCAGTTCGGGGCACCTTGTCTCTGACAGGCGCACGGTATCTCAACCGTACCATACCTCCCCGTGCAGTTCGGGGCACCTGTCATTTAATACCATTATATAGTATAGTAAAAGGTTTGGTCAAATATCGAACGCTCATAATTGGGGCATATTAATTGAGATTAAGATTATGCGATCGACAGCCAGCGACCAAAAGGGCAAAATTACCACAACCTTGTTAGGGCCCGAAGGCACATTTGAATGTTTAGAACTTTCTGACCCAAGCGAGCCGCTGTGAGGAGTATTCCTCCTCGAAAGGCTAAGAATTGCACTCGACTTGAAAAATCTAAGATAGGATATTTTACCGATCGACCAGACCGAAACTTATCTGACAATGCTGTAGATTTACCCAACAGCTTGCAGATTACCTACATCTTCTCTACTCTTCCTTCGCACCCTTCGCGCCTTCGCGGTTCAATCATTCCGTACTATTGCAGTTTTGCGCTATGTTAGACAAAAAAATCTCAACAAGCGTACACAAGTGAAATACTTCTTCTTATCCGACGGCTGGAAAGTTGGGCGCGTTTGGGGCGTGGGCGGCGAGTGGAGTCACGCCGCCTGGAGGCGGGCGCCGGACATCCAACAGCTCAACCTCTGTCTTTCCGATCGCAACGAAAAAATGTGGCTCTACCGCGTAGAAGACGCCGTACTCATGGTAGAAGTCCAACCAGCAGTCCGTCCCGATCCTGCCGATCCCGCCAAAAATATCGGCAACGTCACCCTCACCAGACTGATCGATGCCGAGCAAGTCCTCGAACGCCTCGGGACGATCGCCGCCCGCTGCGAAATGGGCAACCCGCAACTAATGTAATGCTCAACATATTGCAATCGGTTCTAACACTCGATACACTTCTTTAAATAACTTTCATTTTTATGCCTCCACCTTTGAAGGTAGATGGCAGTCGGCAAAAGGCAGAGTTTAAACCCTGCAGGTAACTGCTGGGGATTAAGAATCTGATTTTTCCGTAAAAATAGACATCATCACTTACACCTTGGAGAACCGCAGTCAATGGGACTACCCTGGTATCGCGTACACACAGTCGTCTTAAATGACCCAGGCCGATTGATTTCTGTACACTTAATGCACACTGCCCTCGTGGCAGGTTGGGCCGGCTCAATGGCCCTTTATGAACTAGCAGTTTTTGATCCCACAGACCCAGTTCTGAACCCAATGTGGCGTCAAGGGATGTTCGTGTTGCCCTTCATGACTCGCTTGGGAGTTACGGGTTCTTGGGGTGGTTGGAGCATCACTGGCGAAGGTAACGTCGATCCGGGCTTCTGGTCCTTTGAAGGCGTCGCTGTCGCTCACATCATCCTTTCGGGCCTGCTGTTCTTAGCAGCGGTTTGGCACTGGGTATTTTGGGACTTAGAACTTTTCAGAGACCCTCGCACCGGTGAACCAGCCCTCGACTTGCCAAAAATGTTTGGCATTCACCTGTTCCTCTCCGGCTTGCTCTGCTTTGGCTTCGGCGCATTTCACCTTTCGGGACTTTTTGGCCCGGGAATGTGGGTTTCCGACCCCTACGGCCTGACCGGTCACGTCCAGCCAGTGGCACCTGCTTGGGGCCCTGAAGGCTTTGACCCGTATAATCCGGGCGGCATCGTGGCTCACCACATTGCAGCGGGCGTAGTCGGCGTAATTGCCGGTTTGTTCCACTTGACAGTGCGGCCGCCGGAACGTCTTTACAAAGCCCTGCGGATGGGGAATATCGAAACTGTACTTTCTAGCAGTATCGCTGCCGTGTTCTTCGCAGCCTTTGTGGTTGCGGGTACGATGTGGTACGGTTCTGCTGCTACTCCGATCGAACTTTTTGGCCCGACTCGCTATCAGTGGGACAGCGGCTATTTCCAACAAGAAATCGATCGCAGAGCTCAAGCTAGCTTGGCCGGTGGTCAAGGCTTCCAAGAAGCTTACGAACAAATTCCTGAAAAATTGGCTTTCTACGACTACGTGGGCAACTCTCCTGCTAAAGGCGGTTTGTTCCGGGCCGGCGCGATGGTCAATGGCGACGGTATTGCGAAAAGCTGGCTGGGCCATCCAGTATTTACTGACAGCGAAGGTCGGGTATTGTCGGTTCGCCGCCTCCCCAACTTCTTTGAAACTTTCCCAGTAATTTTGACGGACAAAGATGGGGTCGTTCGCGCTGACATCCCCTTCCGCCGTGCTGAATCAAAATACAGCTTTGAACAAAGCGGAGTTACCGTCAGCTTCTACGGCGGCGAACTTAACGGTCAAACCTTTAATAATCCTCTAGATGTTAAGAAGTTTGCTCGCGCTGCTCAAAAGGGTGAAGTATTTGAGTTCGATCGCGAAACCTTGAACTCTGACGGGGTGTTCCGCACTTCGACTCGCGGTTGGTTCACTTTCGGACACGTTTGCTTTGCTTTGCTGTTCTTCTTCGGCCATATCTGGCACGGTTCTCGGACTATTTTCCGCGACGTGTTTGCTGGAGTTGAGGCTGACTTGGAAGAACAAGTCGAGTGGGGCCTGTTCCAAAAACTGGGCGACGTGACCACCAGAAGAGAAGAACCTCTCTAAATTTTGCCAGCCTCTGGCTAGCCGGGAAACATCCCCGGTGTAAAAAAACCCGGTTTCTTGAAGAAACCGGGTTTTTTTAGTTAATAATAAAACCAACAATTAAGATAAGATAATACGGCAAGGGAAGATAGGGAAAATTTAACATGGAAAGCGTTGCTTACATTTTGATTCTGGCTTTAGCCATAGGCGTACTATTTTTTGCGATCGCCTTTCGGGAACCTCCCCGGATTGGCAAATAATTAGCTATACGCCTCCAGCAAGTCCAAAATATCTTGAACCGGACTGCGGTTAGCCCGCATCATAGTGATCTAATTTGGTGCGGGACTATTTCACCGCTGTGTGCTAAGTGATTTTTTCTAGTCCAGCCATTCATCAGACCCCAGGCGGTTAGATGAATGGCAATTTGCTGGCCATGCCTTTTAAAATCAGCAATCATGCGCTGTTCCTCCTGCCAACACACAAATAGTCGCGTTTTAGAATCGCGTTCAGCCGAATCAGGTCAAAGCATCCGTCGGCGGCGTGAGTGTTTGAACTGCCAGCACCGCTTCACAACTTACGAACGCATAGAATTTGTGCCGATTACGGTGATCAAGCGGGACGGCAAGCGCGAATCTTTTGACAGGTCAAAATTAGTTAGGGGATTGGTTCGGGCCTGCGAAAAAACCGGTTTGTCTTCGGGGCATCTCGAAACTCTGGCAGAAGAAATTGAGGCCCAACTCCAAGGTCGATCGCTCCGAGAAATCGCCAGTTCAGAAATAGGGGAACTGGTGCTGTTGCACCTGCGGCCGCTCAGCGAAGTCGCTTATGTCCGTTTTGCCTCCGTATATCGTCAATTTCGAGGCATCCGAGATTTTGTAGATACCCTAAATCACCTTCAGAATCCCCTCAACGAAGCTGAAGATACAGAAACGGAGACAAATTTTGACGCAGATTTGCCGGATTCCGAAGCAGTCGATCGAGAAAGCCCAGCATCCTGCGCTACTCCCAGCTAAGCTCGCTTAAATTAATTTATCGATATATTCTGGGAGATTGAAAACCGTGTCGCGAGGAAGGCCGGGAGAAATAGCGACTCAAGGGACTCTCATTCGATCGAGTGTTCTTTTTTCTCAGTAAGAGTCCTGGGTGTGATATGATCGTCATCGGTCTAAAATAGAGTATAACTAGACAACGTAAAAACTTAACTGGATTAGTTGAGTGCGTAGTCACACCTAACGGTGTTGCAGTTTAGGAAAGCTCGCATTTGAACAAAACCTAACTAAAGCTCGGTGACTAATTAAATACGGTAGGACATACCGAAATTTACGCTTCTGGAGAAACCGACCTCTACTTAGACTGGAGTAATCCTGTCGCCAGCAAGTCGGCTCGTTGAACGAAGAATCTCAGTTTATTTATACCTGAGAGTGTCAAAATAGTCTACTTGACTCGGAATGTTAAGATGCAACGTTTTAACACAGAGTATGGAGTAACAGTAATGGCAAGCGCTGGTGTGCAGTTGCACCTGGCAAAAGTTAGCGAAAACTGACTTTAGTAAAAGATTTTGAAAAAAGTTAATCGCTTTTTCACCAAAATCTCGAATATCTGCCGGCACAAACGAAAAACATGAAGGAGAGAAATCCTAGGAAACTATTCGCATGGTCAATCTCAAAACCACAGTCAAAGACATCGGCTTTACTCACGAAGATTTTGCAGCCCTACTTGATAAATATGACTATCACTTTAGCCCGGGCGATGTAGTAGCGGGTACAGTTTTTAGTATAGAACCCAGGGGCGCTCTGATTGATATCGGTGCTAAAACAGCAGCGTACATTCCCATTCAGGAAATGTCCATCAATCGAGTGGAAAGCCCTGAAGAGGTATTGCAATCAAACGAAACCAGAGAATTTTTCATCCTCACCGATGAAAATGAAGACGGACAATTAACCCTGTCCATCCGGCGCATCGAGTATATGCGGGCGTGGGAAAGAGTGCGACAACTGCAAGCAGAAGATGCCACAGTACGATCGCAAGTATTTGCCACCAACCGCGGCGGCGCACTCGTGAGAATAGAAGGCTTGCGAGGCTTTATTCCCGGTTCTCATATAAGTACCCGCAAACCGAAGGAAGAATTAGTCGCCGAAGAATTACCATTAAAATTCTTAGAGGTAGACGAAGACCGCAACCGCCTAGTGTTGAGTCATCGTCGCGCCTTAGTTGAGCGCAAGATGAACCGCCTCGAAGTCGGGGAAGTCGTCATCGGTACAGTACGCGGTATCAAGCCTTACGGTGCCTTTATCGACATCGGCGGCGTCAGCGGCTTGTTGCACATCTCGGAAATTTCACACGATCACATCGATACGCCTCATAGCGTCTTCAATGTCAACGACGAAGTGAAAGTGATGATCATTGACTTGGATGCCGAGAGGGGCCGGATTTCTCTCTCCACCAAGCAGTTGGAACCGGAACCGGGCGCGATGGTCAAAAATCGCGAATTGGTATACGAAAAAGCTGAGGAAATGGCAGCTAAGTTCCGCGAGAAAATGCTGGCTCAAAAGCAAGCTAAAGCAGGCATCGACATTCCTGTAGATTCCATCGATGCTGATGATATCTCCGACGAAATACTCGAAGACGTGCCCTCAGCAATGGAAGAGGATCTGCCAGAAGATGTAGCACCGGAAGCAGCAGCACCGGAAGCAGCACCGGAAGCAGCACCGGAAGCAGTATTAGATGTAGAGGAAGAAATCCCTCCTGCGACGGAAGAATAACATCACAGTTAATGTGATTAAAAGAGGGAATTTTCCCTCTTTTTTTTTGAGTTAGTCATTAGTCATTAGTCATTAGTCATTAGTCATTAGTCATTAGTCGCTGCTCGGTGGTTGACAATTCCCAGTTGCCAATTCCCCATTCTTAATTACCGAGATTTAACCTATTTCTGTAGACCGATGCAGCGATCGCACTTTGAATCAAAAAAAGTGGCAGCGCGATCAATCTGCCTAAATAAACCTAGCCTTTACGCTGCTAATTTGTTAAGATTTACAAACATCAGGGACATCCGCACAAGTGCAAACTCATCAGCATTCTCAGGCAAAAACAAACTAGACAAGCAAATTACACAAAATAATACTTAGAAATTTCTTGCCCTGACGCTCAAAGGCAAGTGGATCATGAACATCGAACTCTTAAAAGAAAAATTAGAACAGCTAAAAAAACGTCCCAATTCGAGCAAAGGAACGATCGACCAAATTGAAAACTGGTTAACCGGTTCCCACATTTTGCAGAGATTGAGAATTAATCCTTACTACGTAGCAGGCGAGACAGTCAAGAATGTTAAAAAAATTACTTCCGAATTTCTGCACGGAGTAAAAGCCGGTGCCTTCGACTTGCACTGGGATATTCACTGCCCCCACTGCAACATGATTACAGAAGAATTTAAAGATTTGGCAGACACATCAGAAATGTCTTTTTGCCCGATGTGCGATCGCGAGTTTAAAATTGATTTGCTCGATCGCGTCGAAGTTACTTTTTCCCTGAACAAAGAAATCGAAGACCCGCAACTGCGACCCGTCTGCGCTCCCCCTCCCGTACTCCAAAGCAAACTGCAACTGGTAACGCCTTTATACTGCACCGAATCCGAGATTGTCACCTTAGAAAACGGTCGATATCGCTACTGCTGTCCCCTGACTTTAGCTAAAGGGATTTTAAAGGTTGAAGGCGAAGAAACAGAAGAGATACAAGAAATTAAACTCCAGCAGTTGGCCGGCCCAGATTTCGATAAAAAAGAGCTGGCCGTGCGTCCCGGAAAAGTTAAGCTCGAATTAACTAATACCGAACACAATTTGTCCGGGCTGATTTTGCATTCAGATGAATTGCCCGATGAACTGACATTAGAACAACTGCCCCTGCGGCTGTCAGGAATGCAACTGCTTCATCACCCGGATTATAAGCGTTTGTTTGGCGATCAAGTAATATCGGAAAGAGAGCGAGTCAAGATTCGGGCGATTACTATTATGTTTACCGATATTACCGGTTCTACCAGAATGTACGAAACGCTCGGAGATACCAAAGCTTACAATATTGTCCGCGACCATTTTGAAATTTTCTTTGAGTCGATCGAGAAATTTGGCGGAAAAGTAATTAAAACCATCGGCGATGCCGTCATGGCTTCTTTTATCAGCAACGAACAAGCAATTATGACAGCCACCGATGCTGTGGCTAGTTTCAGGAAATACAATTCAACTCGCCAACAAGCAGAGTGGATTCAAGTCAGAATTGGTATTCACCGAGGTACGGCTTTGCTCGTGAATCTCAATAATTCGATCGACTATTTTGGCTCCACAGTCAACAAAGCTGCCAGGATTCAAAATCTTTCTAAAAGTGACGAAGTTTCGTTTTCCGAAGAAGTTTATCATGACCAAGCATTTTTAAGTGGATTAAAAACTGCTGGAGTCTCCGAAATTCAAAAACGAGTTGAAGATTTAAAAGGAATACAAGGCGCACAAGTCACTTATACTGCTAGAATAAACACGGAATCAGTAATCCCGCTGTCTGCTACACTTGTCGCTAAAAAAAGCTAAGTAGGTAAACAAATATAAGTAGTTATTGCTAGCCTCTCGTTGCGATCGCCCCAACAGCAGATAGAGTTGTTCGATCGCGCTCAGAAGATAATGACTCCAACAGTATACTTACTCATTAAATGAGTTGCATAATACCTATAACTTAAGGTATACTTAAGTATAGTACGGGTTCTTCAGCGGCATCTTGCGAGAACTGTAGGTTGCTGAATAGCTGAAGTCCTCGACTTCATAGCATGACTTCTCCTCAATTATCTCCAGAAAATACACCCGAAGCCATCGCACCAGTCGCCCTCGATTGCGAACAATTAACCGAAACCGATGCCCCCTTTCCCATTGTTGGGATTGCCGCCTCAGCAGGAGGGTTGGAAGCATTCACGCAGTTACTGAGCCATTTACCGAGCGATACGGGTATGGCGTTTGTGCTGATTCAGCATTTAGACCCCAATCACAAAAGTCTGCTGAGCGAGATTCTCGCGAGAACAACGCAAATGCCTGTTAATGAGGTAGAAGACGGCGTAGCTGTAGAGCCCAATCAAGTCTACGTTATTCCGCCCAACACCAAGATGGTGGTATATAAAGGCGTGCTGCAACTCTCACCGCGCGAGAAGATTTATGGCAAATATATGCCGGGAGATGCGTTTTTTACCTCATTGGCGATCGATCGCGGGCACAAAGCAATCGCCGTAGTTTTATCCGGGGGAGACGGAGACGGTTCACTCGGACTCAAGGCAATCAAAGCAGCCGGAGGCATGACTTTTGCTCAATGTCAAGACACAGCAAAATTCGATAGTATGCCGAATACCGCTGTTGCCACAGGAAATGTCGATTTCGTTCTGCCACCGGAAAAAATTGCCGAGGAACTGGCAAACTATAGTCACAATCCCCTTCTCACTGGCCCGCTTGCCATGACAAAAGTTGAGGAATCCCCCGAACAGGGAGATGCCCTGGCAACTATTTTTGCGCTGCTGAAATCCACTACAGGCGTTGATTTTAGCCACTACAAACCCACCACGATCGGGCGACGCATCCAGCGACGGATGGTGTTGTACAAGCTTGAAAGCTTGAATGATTACGCCCAACATCTTCGACACAATTCGGCTGAAGTCACAGCCCTGTATGAAGAAATCCTGATCCACGTTACCAGTTTCTTCCGTGACGCCGAAGCCTTTGAAAAGTTAAAAGAACTGGTTTTCCCCACGATTATTCAAAATAAATCGGCCGAAACTCCGATTCGGATTTGGGTGGCGGGATGTTCGACAGGTGAAGAAGTTTATTCGATCGCCATTTGCTTGTTAGAGTTTTTGGGCGATCGAGCCATCCAGCCACCGATCCAGATTTTTGCCACGGACATTGGCGAACAGGCAATTGGCAAAGCGAGGTCTGGCGTCTACTCAGAAAACCAGATGGTAGATGTTTCACCAGAACGACGTACTCGCTTCTTTATTGCCGAAGCAAGAGGTAGCTATAGAATCAGCAAGGCAGTCCGCGAACTTTGTGTATTTGCCCGACAAGACTTAGGCAGCGACCCGCCTTTTTCCAATATCGATTTAGTTAGCTGTCGCAATGTGCTGATTTACTTGGGAGAGTCATTGCAAAAAAAAGTGATGCCGATTTTCCATTACAGTCTTAAGCCAACGGGCTTTCTCTTGTTAGGCACTTCTGAGAGTACCGGAGAATTTTCCTACTTGTTTACTTCAGTGGATAAAAAGTCTAAAATTTATGCCAAAAAGTTGGCTGCGACTCGTCCCAATTTTTCGTTTACGCCGAGTTCCTATCCCGTCGCTAAAGCACGTGAACGGCAGGAAGTGAAAAACAATTTTACGAATAGCTTGGATTTACAACAAGAAACTGACCAACTGATTTTAAATCGATATGCCCCAGCCAGTGTGGTTGTCAACGAGCAGATGAAAATCCTGCAAGTGCGGGGAGACATCGATCCTTACTTGAGAGTGGTAGCCGGAACCCCCGACTTAAACTTGCTGGCAATGGCAAGGGCAGGCTTGCTGGTTGAGCTTCGCACCGCGATTTATCAGGCACAAACGCAGAACGTAAGCATTAGGAAAGAAAGGGTATTGCTTGAAGTGGGCGGACGATCGAGTATCGTCAATTTTGAGGTGATTCCGTTCCAGCCACAGGCGGCCGAAGGACGCTACTTTTTGGTGGTATTTGAAGAGGCTTCACCCACGGTGCTTAACCTCAGCACTCTCCCTTCTGAAAGCTTCGAGCAAGCTGATTTAGTGCGCGAAATTGAGCTGCTGAGGCAGCAACTTGCAGCCGCTAACCAAGAAAAAACTGCGGCTCAAGCCCAACTGCAAGCGGTGATCCAGGATCAGGAAAGTCTCAACCAAGACCTCAAAGTTGCGAACGAAGAAATCCTATCAAGCAACGAGGAGTTGCAAAGCACCAATGAGGAGTTAGAAACTGCCAAAGAAGAGATTCAAGCCACTAACGAGGAACTCACTACCACTAACGATGAACTTCGCAGCCGAAATATTGAACAAAGCCTAGTGAATAACGATCTGATAAATTTGCTTTCCAGTATCAATATCCCTATTTTAATGCTGACAAACGATTTACAGATTCGACGCTTTACGCCAACGGCACAGCAAATTTTTAGTGTGATTCCCACAGATGTTGGACGACCTTTTAGCGACATCCGCTCAACTCTGAACGTTCCTGACTTGGAACAGATGATTTTGGAGGTGATTGATACTCTCCAGACGAAAGAACAAGAAGTTCAAACTTTATCAGGATATTGGTACAACCTCCGCATTCGTCCTTACCGGACAACGGAAAACCAGATTGACGGTGTGGTGATGGTTTTGCTCGATATTGATGCTCTTAAACGCAGTGCCAGAACCTTGGAGGAGGCCCGAAATTATGCTGAAACCATTGTGGAAACTGTGCAAACGCCTTTAGTCGTCCTAGATGCTGATTTCCGAGTGAATAAAGCAAATCGATCGTTCTATGAAATGTTTCAGGTTTCACCGTCAGAAACAGCAAAATCTTCGCTGTTTGAGCTAGGCAACGGGCAGTGGAATATCCCCCAAGTGCGATGGATTCTGGAAGATATTCTGGTTAGTGATGTTCAGCTTGAAAACTTTGAGTTGGATCACCTGTTTGATAATATCGGGCCCAAAACCATGCTGCTGAATGCTTGTAAACTTGAACGAGAAGATCAAGCTTTAATGATTCTGTTGTCGATCGAGGATATCACGCAGCGCAAGCAGTTGGAGACAGTACGATCGCAGTTATTACTGCAGGAACAGTTTGCCCGCCACGAGGCAGAAGCAGCCAACCGTAGTAAAGATGAATTTCTCGCGAATCTCTCCCACGAATTACGCAATCCTTTGACTCCGATCCTGGGCTGGTCACAAATTCTGCGTTCCGGGAAACTGAAGGAACCAGCCGTTACTAAGGCTCTAGAGGTGATCGAGCGCAGCGCGAGGGCCCAATCTCAGTTAATCGAAGATATCCTGGATATTTCCCGGATTACCAGTGGCAAGCTTCAACTGTGCATTTGTCCGATCGATCTGCGGTTAGTGGTGCAAGCGGCGCTGGAGGGCGTTCAATTATCAGCCGAAGCAAAAAACATTCAAATTGTTTCGCAGTTGATTCCTACGACTGTTTTAGGGGATATCAATCGCTTGCAGCAAGTTGTGTGGAATCTTCTGTCTAACTCGATTAAGTTTACTCCGGCGGGGGGACGAGTGGAAATCCTGCTATCGACGATTGAGAATCATGCTCAACTTCGAGTCAGCGATACGGGGAAAGGGATTGATGCACAATGTTTGCCGTATATTTTCGATCGTTTTCATCAAGGCGATTCCAGCAGCGTTAAAGGGAATCAAGGGCTGGGATTGGGTTTGTCGATCGTGCGTCACCTGGTTGAATTGCACGGGGGAACTGTGCAAGCCGAAAGTCCGGGTGAGGAACAAGGAACTACAATGACTGTGAGATTGCCGTTGCGATCCCTACCGCCAGAGTTGACATCGGCGATCGATTTAAAGTCAACTGCTTTGGTAGGGCCTTTAAACGCCTCTAGCGATCGCGTCCCCTCTCTAGAAGGCTTGCACATCTTAGCCGTAGACGATCAGATCGATACCCGCGACTTTTTACAATTTGTGCTTGAAGGCTACGGGGCGGAGGTTTTGGCAGTTGCATCTGCCAGAAGTGCGATCGCTGCTTTGACTGAAAATCCGGGCAGATATGACGTGCTCATCTCCGATATCGGAATGCCAGAGGAAGATGGGTATTTCTTAATTCGAGAAGTGCGAGCTCTTGCAGCAGCAGCCGGAGGAGAAATCCCCGCCGCGGCGCTGACTGCCTATGCGGGCGATAAAGAACGCGAAAGGGCGATCGAAGCTGGTTTTCAAAGGCATATGGTTAAGCCGATTCAGCCGGTTGTACTAGGATTAATGGTGGCTAATTTAGTAGGACGATTTTAGTTTATTGATTGTAGGGACACAACAATGTTGTGTCCTAATTTTGTAGGATTACAACAATAGTTAGCTCCAGAAAAGCCTGTTTTGAACAGGCATCTTGCCTGTTCCACAATAATGATTATTGGAGATGTCTAATGTTGGACATAATTTTGTAGTATTACAACGATCGCGGGCAATTAAGAATTGCCAAAAATAGCGCAATATGGGAAGATATAAAAAAATATAAAAATTACGGAGTTCAGATTCTTGGTAAATATTAAATGTCGGGGCATTACCTTCTCGAATATCCAAGCCGTAATCTTTGACAAAGACGGCACTCTAGAGGATTCTCAAGAATTTTTGAGACTGTTGGGAATTAAGCGAGCGCGCCTCGCAGACGCTCAAATTCCGGGCGTTGGAGAGCCTTTACAAATGGCTTTCGGCATCGAAGGCGGCAGCATCGACCCCACAGGCTTGCTAGCAGTCGGTAGTCGTAGGGAAAATGAGATTGTGGCGGCGGGATACATCGCCGAAACCGGCAGAGGATGGCTGGAATCTTTAACTATTGCGCGCCGCGCTTTTGACGAAGCTGACGAAATGTTTAAAAATAGTGCTGTTTCTCCTCTATTTGTCGGCAGTTTGGAAGTGCTGAAATATCTTTCGGAAGCGGGTTTAAAACTGGGAATTCTTTCGGCGGCTACGACGGAGGTTGTGCAGAAGTTTGTGAAACACCACGCATTGGCCGAGTGGATTCAGTTAGAAATGGGAGTGGATTCAACGGTTCACAAACCCGATCCGAAATTGTTTTTGCAAGCTTGTGAGAAACTCGGAGTAAATCCCGCAGCAACTTTAATGGTAGGAGATTCAGCAGGCGATATTCAGATGGGTAAAAATGCGGGCGCGGCTGGCTGTATCGGGATTTGTTGGGGAAAGGCCCAGGTTAGTCATTTGGAAAATGCGGATGTGGCGATCGCATCTTTGGATGAAATTACAATTTTAGCAGATTGAGCAAACATCAGAGCCTGGAAAATCTCGCTTCTACCGTAGTCTCGATCCCCCTAAATCCCCCTTAAGAAGGGGGACTTTGAGCGCTTCCTGTCCCCCCCCCTTCTTAAGGGGGGCTAGGGGGGATCGAGGCCTAATCGTCAAACAGCAGACCGGTATTACGTTTGACCTTAAGTTGACACCAATGGGCATTGCCGTTTCCCTACAGCTAACAACGCAAACCCAGAATTACGACATCTCTTTCAAAGCCGTCAAGTTCCGCAACTTGTGGCAGATATCCCCACCGCTGAAAGCCAAATTTCTCAAACAATTTTACACTCGGCTGATTGTGAGCAAAAATAATTCCTATGAGAGTTTTAAGCTTCAATTCTGGACTCCGCACAATTGCCGATTGCAATAAATTTTGTCCGATTCCGCAGCGTTGGCGATCGGGTGCAACGTAGATGCTAACTTCTGCTGTATGCTGATAGGCAGCGCGTCCGTAGAAAATCTGAAAACTCAGCCAGCCAACAATATTTTGTTCTGATTCCATTACCCAAATCGGCCAGGAATTGGGAGAGTGTTCTCTGTACCACGGGAGGCGACTTTCGACTGAGACTGCTTTTAAATCTGCTGTGGCCATTCTGCCCGGTATTGCTGCGTTATATATTTGGACAATTGCTGGCAAATCGCTTTCTTCTGCGTCGCGGATTTTCATCGTTGGGTTGAATGTTGACTGTTGACTGTTGACTGTTAACTGTTAACTGTTAACTGTTAACAGTCAACAGTTAACTAATGACTAATGACTAATGACTAATAACTAATGACTAATGACTAATAACTAATGACTCTTGTACAGTTCCATAATATCGCTGACACCCATTCTTGAATTTGCTCCCAAAGTTAGCGGCGATTTGTGTCCTCGCTGCAAGTGTTCTGCCGCCGCGCAGCCAATCATTGCTGCGTTGTCCGTACAATATTTTAATGGCGGAAACAATACTCGCAAGTTGTGTTTTCCTGCTGCTGCTTGTAAGTGTTTTCGCAGTCCGCTGTTTGCTGCAACTCCGCCGCCGACTACAATAGTGGTAAGCCCGAAATTTACGGCACAGTCGATCGCTCTTTTTGTTAAACCCTTAGCTACTGTTTCCTGAAAGCTGGCCGCAATATCATTAATTGTAGAGGCAGGCAAGAGGTCTTCGGCACCCACATTGTTATTTTGTTTCTTGAGTTTCTGTACTAATTGCAAAACAGCAGTTTTCAAGCCACTAAAACTACTGTCGTAAGGATGGTAGCCACCACCAGGCAAGGAAATTCTGCCTTCTGGTAGAGGGTATGCTTGGGGATTGCCAAGGGCGGCCAATTTGTCAATCAGGGGCCCGCCGGGATATCCTAGCTGCAACAGTCTCGCAACTTTATCAAAAGCTTCGCCAGCGGCGTCGTCGCGTGTGTGTCCTACTGTTTCATAAACACCGCAATCTTTGACGTAAATAAAGCTAGTATGTCCCCCGGAAACTAACAAACACAAAAACGGTGGCTGCAAGTCGGGTTCGGTAAGGTAAGAAGCGTAGATGTGCCCTTCGAGGTGGTGGACGCCTAAAAAAGGTTTTTGATGGACTATTGCCAAGCTTTTCGCCGCTGTCAGCCCGACTAACAATGCACCTACTAAACCGGGGGCACAAGTCGCTGCAATGCCGTCAATTTCTGACCAACTCAGGTTTGCTTCACCGAGACACTGGGCAATTACCTGATTGAGCATTTCTAGGTGACTCCGCGAAGCCACTTCCGGCACTACCCCGCCAAACTGCTCGTGGATTTTAATTTGTGATGCTACAACATTGCTGCAAACTTGACGATTCTTAACAATCGCTGCTGCTGTTTCGTCACAACTTGTTTCGATCGCGAAAATGGTTGCCATTAACTGGTAATTTTATTTGATAGGTTAGTTATTGCTAGCTTAACTAATTCGGCGCAAGTCCCCCGCTCTACCTGTACTCAGGTTATTGTTAAGGGATTTTTGCCCGATCGACAGGTAAGACCATCATCGGATGCAAAGAAGGAATATCCTCACGGTATTGCTAGCTCAGCATTGACCTATGAAAACGCTAATCCCTCATTCTATTGGGATTTGCCGCATCAATGATGGATACTTTACACTGTCAACAAACACGGTAATCTGGATTCCAGATCGGCAAGTTGAAATGCTTGTACAAAAACTTATTGTTTTGTAACAAAAGGAAACAATTCCATGCGACGATTGTTTGCTGCAATTTTAGTGTTGAGTGTCTGGATCAGTTTTGCTCCAGTTGCTTCGGCTTACAATTTAGTGCCGTGCAAGGACTCTCCCGAATTCAAGGAACTGGCTAAAAATGCCCGTTCTACGAATGGCGACCCCGCATCTGCCAAAGCAAGATTCGATCGCTATTCTCAAGCTATGTGCGGCCCGGAAGGATACCCGCACTTAATCGTAGACGGCAATTTGAGCAAAGCCGGAGACTTTTTGATTCCCAGCGTGCTGTTCTTGTATATTGCTGGTTGGATTGGTTGGGTAGGCCGTTCTTATCTGCAAGCAGCCAAAAAATCTGGCTCTCCTGAGGAAAAAGAGATTATTATCGATGTTCCAAAGGCAGTCCCATTGATGCTGAGTGGCTTTTTGTGGCCTCTAGCAGCTCTCAAAGAAATCACCACTGGTGAAATGTTTGCGAAGGACGACGAAATTACTGTTTCGCCGCGCTAGCAATTTGGGATTTTAGATTTTAGATTTTAGTTGGTTTACAAATTCCCAGCCTAAAATCCTTAATCTAAAATCGGTTCGCATAATTTAAGTTGTCTCGACTTTTGAGGAGCAGTATTCATGCAATACTTTCTGAAGTATCTTTCGACCGCACCAGTATTGGCAGCAGCTTGGATGGTGATAACGGCGGGAATTTTAATTGAATTCAACCGTTTTTTCCCAGACTTGCTTTTCCATCCGATGCCATAAAAAATCAGTGGATTTAGGTTCCTAAACCTAGAAAAAAAAGTTGAGAGTTTTGAAGTTGGAGCGGTGATTTATCAAGTTATTTCAAAGCTCAAATATCAAAACTCTCAAACTGGAGCATTGAGTACAAAACCAGCGCCTAAATGGGTGAAAACCAAGGATCTAAACTATTTAGTTATCAAATTAGTTCCCAATGACTAATGACTAATGGCTAATGATTAATGATTAATGACTAATGACTAATATTGTGAATCGATGAAGTCTTATCTCGCCGCAGCAATTCAAATGACTAGCTTGCCTGACCTGCAAAAAAATTTGGTTCAGGCAGAGGAATTAATCGACCTGGCAGTGCGTCGGGGTGCGGAGTTAGTTTCCTTACCAGAAAATTTCTCGTTTATGGGAGAAGAGGAGGAAAAGATTGCTTCTTCAGAGGCGATCGGCATCCAAAGCGAAAAATTCCTCAAAACGATGGCCCAGCGATTCCAGGTAACGATTCTGGGCGGCGGATTTCCAGTGCCGACGGAGGGAGGGAAGGTATACAATACTTGTTTGCTGGTAGACCCAAACGGCACTGAAGTGGCAAGGTACAGAAAAGTACATTTGTTCGATGTGAATGTGCCAGACGGTATTACTTACAGGGAATCGAACACTGTGAAAGCTGGTGAAGATTTGCCGCCGGTTTATGTGTCGCCGGAGTTGGGGACGCTGGGACTTTCGGTGTGCTATGACGTGCGGTTCCCGGAAGTGTACAGGCATTTGTCGTACAAGGGGGCTGATATTTTGTTCGTGCCGGCGGCGTTTACTGCTTACACTGGCAAGGATCACTGGAAGGTTTTGTTGCAAGCTAGGGCGATCGAGAATACTTGTTATATGATTGCCCCCGCACAAACTGGCCGTCACTACGGTCGCCGTCAAACTCACGGTCACGCGATGATTGTAGACCCTTGGGGTGTGGTTTTGGCGGATGCTGGAGACGAACCGGGTGTGGCAATTGCAGAAATTAATCCCGATCGACTAGAACAAGTCCGCCGCCAGATGCCATCTCTGCAACACCGGGTTTTTCTGTGAAGGAATTTTGAGACCCATTGGGTCTCAAAATTTCAGTCCTACTGGGCCAACCGACGTGAAAACTTTTTATTCGATCAAGTAATTGTGTAGGTTCGTACACACAATTACTTAGATCATGTGCGTGCGATCGACAACAATAAGCGGGAGGGGGCGGATTTACGCCGATCTATGAGTGATATTGTCGATCGGAGGTGACTCTGGCCCCGACAGCTTAATGATATTGTTTTTTCCTGCAGATGAACGGCCAATAACTCGCGATAAAATGTCTAAGGCAGGTTCAATGGGCGTGCACTTCTGCTAAAAGGTGAATTAGCGAAAGTAGAATTGCACGAAATGCGTCTTTTTGGAGAAATGAAACACACTCTTTCGGTTTTAGTTGAAGATGAAGCGGGTGTCCTCACTCGAATTGCTGGTTTATTTGCCCGTAGGGGTTTTAATATTGAAAGTCTGGCCGTTGGCCCGGCGGAACAAGGGGGAGTGTCTCGGATTACGATGGTTGTACCCGGAGATGACCAAATTATCGAACAGTTGACAAAGCAACTGTACAAGTTGATTAACGTGCTTAAAGTTCAGGATATAACGGAAATTCCCTGTGTGGAACGGGAGTTGATGTTGCTGAAAGTTAATGCTGCTAGCGGGGCGCGATCGGAGATCATTGAGTTAGCTCAAATTTTTAGAGCGCGAGTGGTGGATATTGGTGATGATACGCTGACATTGGAAGTTGTGGGAGATCCCGGTAAAATGGTGGCGATCGTCCAGGTTCTGAATAGATTTGGGATTAAGGAAATTGCTCGTACTGGGAAAATTGCCCTGACGCGCGAGTCGGGGGTAAATACTGAGTTTCTCAAGTCTTTGGAAGCGAAAGTTTAAGGAAGTTGACGGTTGACGGTTGACGGTTGACGGTTGACTGTTGACGGTTGACTGTTGACGGTTGACTGTTGACTGTTGGCAGTTGACGGTTTGCCATCAACTATGTTAAAGGAGCTAATATGGAAAGCTTTCAACAGCTACAAGTTTATCAATTAGCTGAAAAAATATCAAACGAAATATGGTTTATTGTTAAAAAATGGGACGAGTTTACGAAGGATACGATGGGCAAACAAATAGTGCGATCTGCTGATAGTGTTGGTGCTAATATTGTAGAAGGACATGGACGCTATAGCTGCCAAGATAATCAGCGTTTTGTTAAAATTGCCAGAGGCTCCTTAAACGAAACAAGACACTGGTTAAGCTGTTGTGCATTTAAAACGCATAGTGGTATAATATAACATAATGATATTCAGACAAAGTGAATGCCTGCTAA
>NZ_JAUBOS010000022.1:5486-85026 GCF_036700365.1 Microcoleus sp. w2-18bC1 | reverse complement strand
AGAGATAAAGAATGTAAAATCCAAGACCATCCGGTGAGAAAACCAATGACGCGAGCGGTGAAAGATGCCAAAATTTCACAATATGGGTGCATCTCACTTTGGCGAATATGTCGCAAAAGGGTTAAAATGGAAAAGCTAGTAAAATTGCCAAAAAATATGAGGTAAAGAAAATGACACCCTCAGACCAAGAACAGCTAAAAGCCTACTTAAAAGCGGCAGCATCCATTCTTTACAGAAATACAGATCCAACCGAGCTAGAAAGTTTTGACAGCATAGAAAAATCTCTCCGTCAGAAAATGCTAGAACAAGTGGGACCAGAACTAGGTAGCTTTTTTTTTCAGCAGTATCAGGGATTCAAACAGGAAAATCCAGAAAAATAAAATCAATAGTCGGTTCGCTCGAAATTACAGACAATCAAGCGAAATATTTTGGATTGAAAGCGTATAGTCAATTCAGTCCAATGATGGAAAAATGCTGTCTTTTAATCAGTGCCAACGAATCTTATCAAATGGCAGAAAAAGATTTAGAAATTTTTACGGGGGTCAAAGTCTCTCATAGTACATTACACAGATTAGTCAAACGACAAGAATTTGAATTACCTACATCTAAACAAGGAGTCCAAGAAATTACATTAGATGGCGGGAAAGTCAGGCTACGCAACGAAACCAAAGGCGAGGGGTGTTATTGGAAAGACTATAAAGCCATTTGTTTAGATAATGTTTATTCGGGAGCATTTTTTCAAAATAATCAAGATTTAATGGATTGGACTAATAGCCAAAAATTACTACATCCTATGTATTGACGGTTGAGATGGTCATGCCGGAATTTGGAACATATTTAAAGAAATAGGAGATACTGAACAAAGACAAGAAATCTTAGATTGGTATCATCTGAAAGAAAATCTTTACAAGGTAGGAGGTTCGCTAAAACGTTTAAATTTAGCAGAAAATATGTTGTGGCAAGGTAAAATAGATGAAGTTATCAATCTATTTAAAGAGATGACAAAAAAAGGATTTAAAACATTTTGTAACTATTTAGAGACCCATCGCTGCCGAATAGTCAACTACCAATACTATAAAGAGGAGTCCATAAGTTCGATTGGTTCGGGAACAGGTGAATCAATTATTAAACGAATTGGGTGAGCGGGTGAAAATATCAGGAGCGCAATGGAAAATTGAGAGCGTTCCCTCTATCCTTTCTCTTCGCTGTGCTTATCTCAACGGTCAACTTTCAATTTGATGTATTTGCCAAAGTGAGATGCACCCGAACAATAAACAATATTCTTTGGAGGTGGAACAGTTAATGAAGTTAACTCCTTCTAAACGCCGCTTTTATCAATCAACAAGGTATGCGGGCTGCAACCCTTCTACAGTCTATCTCGTAGACCTCTTTGTCACCCCCCCAGAAACAAGCTACAAAACTCTATCTCCAAGAGTATTCATTATTAGAGTCCCGACTTCTTAAAGAAGCCGGGACTCTAGCTACTTTTACAAATTGCAACTCATATCCCCAGATAATTGACTGAAACGGGCATTTTCCCGATAGTCTACCGGACAATCAATCACGCAAGGGACATCTTGAGCCAGGGCTTCTTTCAGAATCGGAATAAAATCGGTTGCAGATTCCACTCGATAGCCTTTTAAACCCATACTTTCCGCAAATTTCACAAAGTCGGGATTGCCAAATTTGACGAAATCGGAATGACCAAAATAATCTTGCTGCTTCCATTCAATTAACCCGTAACCGCCGTCATTAAATATCAGCGTCACAAAATTAGTACCGACTCGCAAAGCAGTTTCTAACTCTTGGCAATTCATCATAAAACCACCGTCGCCGGTGGCTGCTATTACTTTGCGATCGGGATAAACGAGTTTTGCAGCCACCGCACCGGGAATCGCAATTCCCATGGCCGCAAATCCGTTGGAAATCAAACAGGTATTCGGGCGATCGCAATGATAGTGCCGCGCGATCCACATTTTGTGAGCTCCCACATCAGAGATCAGAATATCTTCCGGGCCCAGGACTTGCCGCAAGTCGTAAATGAGTTTTTGTGGCTTAATCGGGAAACCGTCGTCGGCTGCATATTGTTCGTAGCCAGCGCGAATATCCGCCCGCAATTGCTTAGCAAAAGGGTCTACTTTCTCCATGCGATCGGCCCGCTGCAAAATTTCATTGAGGGAATCAGAAATATCTCCCACAACTTCTATAATAGGAATATAACTGCTGTCAATTTCTGCTGGCAAAGATCCAATGTGAATAATCGGAATTTTTCCTTCTGGATTCCACTTCTTCGGGGAATATTCAATCAAATCGTAGCCGACAGCAATCACTAAATCCGTTTCTTCAAAAGCACAGCTAATGTAATCGCGTTTTTGCAAGCCCGTCGTCCAAAGCGCCAAAGGATGAGTGTAAGGAATTACACCTTTGCCCATGAAAGTATTAGCTACAGGAATATTCAATCGAGTAGCAAATTGTGTCAAAGCATCGCTGGCGTTAGCGCGGATCGCGCCGTTTCCTACTAAAAGCAGAGGACTTTTTGCCTTGGAAATTGCCACAGCGGCTTTATTCAAGCTTTGGTAAGCGCCAAAAGTTTTTTCGCGGTTGTCCTTGGTGAGTGGCTGTCCTTCAGCAGGCATTGCTGCGATGTTTTCAGGTAAGTCAATGTGAACTGCTCCCGGCTTTTCACTTTGAGCTACTTTAAAGGCTTTGCGGACAATTTCTGCCGTCGTGCTGGGGCGAACAATTTGAGCATTCCACTTAGTAACTGGCGCAAACATGGCGACCAAATCTAAATATTGGTGCGATTCTATGTGCATTCTGTCTGTGCCGACTTGTCCGGTAATTGCTATTAAAGGAGCGCCGTCTAAGTTGGCGTCAGCAACTCCTGTCATTAAGTTAGTTGCGCCAGGGCCCAAGGTGGACAAGCAAACGCCGGCTTTGCCAGTGAGACGACCGTAAACGTCTGCCATGAAAGCGGCGCCTTGTTCGTGGCGAGTAGTAATAAATTTAATTGAAGAGTTTCTCAGGGCTTCTAAAACTTCTAAATTTTCTTCTCCAGGAAGTCCGAAGACGTATTCGACTCCTTCATTTTCTAAACATTTTACCAATAGTTGAGCTGTGTTCATTTCCGTTTTTTTCCTCGGTTTATGGGGGTTTTGGGTCTTTTTTAACCGATCGCAAAAATACTAAATGGGAATTTTTAACCGCAGGTAAACGCAGATAAACGCAGATTTATGTAGATTTGTGCGATCGGTTGATAGAGTGGGAGCTTATTTCACCCACACTGTTTTTATGTTAACAAATTCGTGCATTCCTTGGATGCTCAATTCGCGTCCGTAACCGGAGCGTTTGATGCCACCAAAGGGCAATCTGGGGTCGGATTTTACTAAACCGTTGATGAATACCGCGCCGGCTTCTAGTTCGGAAATAAAGCGATCGCTCTCTGAGTTTACTCTAGTCCAAGCTGACGCACCCAAGCCAAAAGATGTGCTATTTGCCAGTTCGATCGCCTCATCGATGCCTGCAACCCTGAATACTAAAGCTACGGGCCCGAAAAATTCTTCTTGACGGGCAGAGGCTTTCGGCGGAATATCTGCCAGAATAGTTGGCAAGTAGAAATTGCCGGCATTCTCTGACAATGGGCTGCCACCTGTCAGAAGTTTTGCTCCCGATTGGATGCAAGTTTGCACTTGATTGTTCAAGTCTTTGAGGATTGCAGGAGTAGCTAAAGGGCCGATATCTGTTTCTGGCAACATCGGATCGCCTACTTTTAATTGCTCGAATTTTTCGACAAATCCTGTGATAAATTCGTCGGCAATCTCTTCTGCTAAAATAAAGCGTTTGGCGGCGATGCAAGATTGACCGTTATTGAGCATCCGGGATGTCACAGCAGTTGATAAAGCTGCTGCTAAATCGGCGCTGGACATCACAATAAATGGGTCACTTCCTCCCAATTCCAGGACTACTTTTTTCAAATTTTTGCCCGCATTTGCTGCCAAACTTTCACCCGCTGGTTCGCTACCGGTGAGAGTTGCTGCTTTTATGCGATCGTCCGCAACGATATCAGCTACTTTGTCGGCGCCTACTAACAAAGTTTGAAAAACTCCTTCGGGAAAGCCAGCAAGCGTAAAAATTTCTTCGATTTTCAAAGCGCACTGAGGCACGTTGGAAGCGTGTTTGAGCAAGCCGACATTGCCCGCCATCAGTGCTGGCGCCGCAAACCGAAAAACTTGCCAAAATGGGAAATTCCAGGGCATAACGGCTAAAATAGGACCCAGCGGTTGGTAGCGGACAAAGCTGCTGCTAGCGTCGGTGGTTGCGGGTACGTCTGCCATAAATTGAGCGGCATTTTTGGCGTAATAGCGGCAAACTAAGGCACATTTTTCCACTTCGCCGAGCGCAGATTTGAGCGTTTTGCCCATTTCCAAGGTCATTATTTCAGCGTAAATTTCGCGATCGCGCTCCAAGATGTCGGCAGCTTTTTGCATCCACAGGGCCCTCTGCTCAAACGGCAGTTGGCGGTATTTTTTAAAAGCTTGCTGTGCTAATTCCAGCTTAGCTTCTATTACCTCATCCGCGATCGGCTCGAAAGTTTTCAGCGTTTCTCCCGTTGCCGGGTTGATAGTAGCAATAGCCATTGTTTCATCTCCTGTGTGAAAAACACAAAACTCCCTGCTAGTTTTGAGCCGAGGCAGGGAGTTGTATCAAGGTATTACAAAATAGGAATTTACCAGCCACGTTTTCTTTCAGATGTTGCCAAGTTGCAACTGCCGCGATTTGTTTAAATTTCTCTACTTTTAATTATAGTTCAGAGTCTCGATCGCAAATCTTAAGAAAATTTGTCTTTCTGAAATCACGCACAAATCACCAGAACACGCTAGACGGCCTGTTCTGTTCCACAAAAGTTAAATGTTCTTGTGGGGCGTCCCGCCCGCCCCTGACAGCTTGATTCACAATTAAAGGTGCAAGATGGAGGAAATATCTTGTCGGGTATCCCGCCCGCCTTGCATTCTCAAGAACAGGCTTTCCGGCCTGTTCCACTACAAATTTCTCAATTCCTCTCCCTCAAACAGACTGTTCCTGGACGTAATCCTGCACGTAAGACTGATAGTAATACCTGCTGCCCTTATCGTTATTCGCCACCATTCCCAACAGCGGAATCCCCGCCATTTTCAAATCTTCAAAAGCCAACACCAGCGCCTCCCGCTCAGTTTGATGCAGGCCTACTACCAGCATCAATCCATTAGTGTGAGCCGCCAACAAATTCGCATCCGCCAAACCTAAAAGCGGCGCAGTATCGTAAATAACCAAGTCAAAATGACTTGACAAAGCTGTCATTAAATGCTGCATTTTTCGGGAAGAAAGCACCTTTGTGGGATCGAGAGGAACCGGGCCGGAAGTTAACACAAACAAATTTTCATCGCGGGGCGATCGCACAATCACCTGTTGCACATCCACATCATCAGCAATAACATTGTGCAAGCCTTGCCAATTCGGTAAACCCAGCATTTCGTGGACCTGCGGGCGCCGTAAATCCCCATCCACTAACAGCACTTGCTGCCCCATTGCAGCGGCCGCCCGCGCCAGATTTACTGCTACCGTAGACTTGCCGTCACCTACTTGACAAGAAGTAATTACGCAAGAATTAATCGGAGTATCAACGTTTAGTAAGCGAATATTAGCATTGAGCGATCGAAAAGCTTCTTGAAAAGCATCCGTCGGCATCGGCGAAATTGCCACATCCACCGGGCTTGTCTCAGCAGGAGGAAGTCTCAAAATTTTATCGCTAGCAGGAATTACCCCCAACAAAGGCAGGCGAATCGACTGTTTAACATCCTCTGGAGTTTGGAACACCGTTTTATTTTTAAACCGTTCCGCCAACTGCGCCGCCAGCATACCAAACAGCAAACCAGTCAATCCCCCCAAAGCCAAATTCAAAGGCATAATCGGAGCAACAGCCCTCAACTCGCCATTTTTGTAACGCGGAATTTCCGGCTTAGCAATAACTTCCCAAGCCACCTCTTTTTTGCCCACAGCTTCAAGCTGCAAAGCTTGCTGTTTTGCCAGCAAACCATTCAGCGTATTGTTAGTCAAATCCAACTCGCGCTGCAAATCGGAATAGCGCCGCAAAATCACCGGGAATTTTTGAGAGTATTGGTTCAACTGCTTAGCAGCTTGTTCCAAAACTTGATTCCGCACGCCCAGCACCTGAATTAAATTAGCAGTACCGATAAACTGCTCGATTAACTTAATCCGCACCGGATCTTGAAAAGTCAGCACTTGTGAATTTACCTTAGCCAAATCAGTTCCCAGAACTTGTTGGGCTTCTTTCTTCAACAAAGGAATCAGGTTCTTGCGCTGTTCTCGCAACAATTGCATTTGCGGAGTTTCGTCTGTAAACGTAGCCGAGTTAATCGCAATTTGCCCTTCTAATTGTTGCAATTGAGTCAGCATCCCTTGATAGCGCGGAGCTTGACTCAGAGCCGATGCCATCAGCGCTTGCTGCTGGTTCAGCCCGAGCTGATTTTGCAAATTAGAATAGAGCAATCTCTGCTGGTTTAACTGCGTTTGCGCGTCCAATCTTTGCGCTTGAAGTTGGCTAATTTGCTGCGAAAGCTGTTGGGTTTGAATTTGCGGATCGATGAAATTGTACTGCTGCCGCAATTTTTGAATTTCTGTTTGCAGAGCTTGTTGGCGCTTTTGCTGGTTGGGAATTTGCGATTTCACAAAATCCAAAGTCTGACTAATTTGAGTTGTGGTATCTTGCACGCTGTAGTTTCGGTAGCCTAGCGCAACTTTTTCCAAAACAAACTGAATTTTTTTTGGGTCATAATCCCGATATCTAACTTCGATAATCTTGGTATTTTTGAAGCGATTAATTGACAACCTACTTTCCTGAAAAAACGGCAAATTATCTGCTTTTTGGTTCAAGAGGTAGTTGTAATTTATTTCGGGATACTTAGCCTGCAACTGTTTAATAATCGGCGACATTACTTGCGGACTTTGCAAAACTTGAATTTGGGATTCGTAGTCAAAACCGCCCTTTTCTTGAGTCGCCGGAGCCGCTGGCTGCAGTTTCAGCTCACCGGAGTAGATTTTGGCTAAAGTATTTTGCGTAACCGCTGGCTCTACTAATAATTGAAAGCGCCCTTCGTACTCGCTTTTTTGATTCAGTGTCCAGGCGAAAACTCCCGTAGTCACTGCCGCTGCTACACCGATGACTAAGATTGATCGACTGCGGCAAACTTCCCAAAAACTTAACTCTTCTGCCTCGGTTTTGTTTCTGCCTAAAAATTGATCTTCTTCATAAAGCCCAGAAGACATTTTTTGCAGATCAGCGGTTTTTTTATGATTAAACAGTGCTACTTGAGATTGTTTCCCTGGTTTCATTGGATTTCTACAACTTATTAGTTTAAACGTCTGTATTGGTGGCGGATTTTCAGGAAATCGGTGGATTCCTCGATATTTCATTGCCAAACCGCAATTTTTTTATAAAGCGGGTTTCTGAGGTATTAATGCTAGTCTCTTCAAATCACCGAAAAATATCGAATAACCTAAATATTCCTAACAGCGGGCTGAGAGGAGCGAGAGTTCCGCCTACATTATCAGAGAACGTAGCGCGGCCCGATCGCCTTACCATAATTACATCATTATTTTGCAGTTTGGGATTAGTTGATTCATTGGCAGTTGCAGAAAAATCAACCTTAACAGTTAGCTGCGAAACGGTGCCGTTAGGATTGAGGCGAATTAAATTCACCGAATCCATTTCTGCCCGCGCTTTATTAAAACCTCCCGCTGCTACCAGCGCTTGATTTAAAGTAGTGTTGGGCACCACCGCAATCGCTCCGGGTTTCACGACTTCTCCCACAATGTTCACCTTAATCGTATCCGGTGAAAAATTAGAATTAGCAACTTGTTCGTCTTGGGTTTCATCGAGGTTTTCGGCTTTGGGAACGATTACCGTATCTCCCTGTTGCAGCGCTAAATCTTGGGATACATCTCCCCCTTCCAAAAGTTGCCACAAATTCACATTAATAATTTGTTCTGTACCCGCCCGCGTCAGGCGGCGAACTTGTATTTGTCTGATATCAGCTACAGGCGTAATGCCGCCCGCCATTTTAATTGCCCTCGTTACAGTTTGCTGCAAAACATTTTCCCCGCCTTTGGTTTCGCTGGCAGCAAACAAACCAGAATTTTCACCCATTTCATTCTCTTGTACCCTACTTTGAGCCTCTTTTGCCAAAGTATAAGTACCGGGGCGAGTTACTTCGCCCACCACAGCAATATTAATTGGTTGAGTGCTTTGTCCGGTAATGTTAGCTACTGCTAAAGTCGGTGCTTCTTGGCGGTTGAGGCTAGTTACAGTGGGAATAAATATAGTATCGCCGTCGCGCAAAGTCATATCGGCACGCAAATCGCCGTTTTGCAATAATTCCCACAAATCCACACTAATAATTTGTTCCGGTGCGTTGCGCTGGGGGCGGCGGATTTTGATTTGCCGCACGTCTGCTGACTGGGTAATTCCCCCGGCCATTCGCAGAGCCCGCGATATTGTTGGCATTTGAGTTCCCATTTGCTCTGCTGTGCCTCCGGGGCCTGCTGCTGACGATATTGTATAGGCTCCGGGGCGGTTAATTTCGCCCGCGATCGCAATTTGCAAAGGACGCGGCGCCAGCAGTTTCAGGGTAATCCAAGGACGTTTAAGGTATTTGCCGTATTTGTCTTTAACAGCATTAGAAGCTTGTTCTAGGGTCATTCCGTACACCGAAACGCTGCCAATTAACGGCAAACTCAGAGAACCGTCTGCCTGTACTTGGTGTTGACCGTTGGGGCCGCTGTATTCCGGGACATTGAAGATGTCCATTTGAATACGATCGCCCGCGCCTAAAGTGTAAACTTCCGATCGTACACTTGAAGGTTCACTTGCCGGAAATCCCGGCACTGCGGGTACTTGTACAGGAACAGGAGAACCCGCATCAGCAGCAGGAGGAGGAGGAGGAGGCATAAACTGGGCCGCCGCAGGAGATGAACCCACCGCCGCGAGCACTGACACTGTTAAAAATTTGACCGTGAAACCTTTGACAGTATTGAATTTTGAATAGTTTTTGCTCGCCATCGCCTTTTGCCCCTATCCGCTTCCTACCCCGCCACCATCAAATGTAACCCAACTCTTCTAACTTGCTCAGAACTTTTTTAACACTCTCTTCCACACTTTCTCGCTCTGTGTAACAAATAATCTCAGGATTGAGCGGTTCTTCATAAGGATCGTCAATTCCCGTAAAACCCTTAATTTCTCCGGCTCTGGCCTTAGCGTACAGCCCCTTGACATCGCGAACTTCGCACACTTCTAACGGCGCTGTGACATATACTTCCACAAAATTTGGCTCCATTGCTCTAATTTCGTCGCGAATTGCTCTGTAGGGGCTAATAGCTGCCGTAATTGCCACAACTCCATTGCGACTCAGTAAGTTGGCGACAAATCCAATCCGCCGAATATTAGTATCTCGGTCTTCTTGGCTAAATCCCAAACCTTTTGACAAGTTGGTGCGAACGACATCTCCATCCAATATTTCAACTTTGCAACCTCTTGCCTTCAATTCAGGTTCGAGAGCTTTGGTGATAGTTGTCTTGCCGGAACCGCTGAGCCCGGTGAACCACAAAATAAAACCTTTTTCCATTTTCAGCCGTTAATTAGTAACTCGGAAATTATTAAGACGTAAAACTTTATAGATGCAGTTCCCTTTTTTCTATTATCGTTATTCGCGGTGTCATATTGCCAATATTGGCGCGCCAAAAGTGAGAAATCAAAATTTGCGATCGCTCCTGCGGTCATTTAGTAACAAAATTGTGTGAGCGCTGCATAATTCCCGATTTATTATTTGTCAAGTCTTTAGACAGTAAAATTTAATTCGCGATCGCCAACGCCGAACATCTATCCTCTGGGTGCTTGTGGTCGCACCTTACATGATAAATGAGCCTCTTGCAATCTAAAATCTAAAATCTAAAATCTAAAATCCTATTCCCCATGTCCCCAACCTTGAAAGCAGATGTTTTGGTCGTCGGTGGCGGCACCGGCGGCACTGCAGCAGCCGTGCAAGCAGCCCGCCGAGGTGCCAAAACTATTTTAGTAAGCGAATTCCCCTGGCTGGGAGGAATGCTGACTTCCGCAGGCGTTTCTGCCCCCGATGGCAATGAATTAGCAGCTTTTCAAACCGGTTTGTGGGGCGCGTTTTTGCGGGAACTCCAGCAGCGACAGCCGGGAGGTTTGGATTGGGGCTGGGTAAGTTTTTTTACTTACGATCCCCGCATCGGTGCTGAAATTTTCGCTGATTGGGTTAAATGTTTGCCGAACTTGCGCTGGATTTCGGGACAAAAAGCTCAAGATGTGCTGTACGAAGAATCTCGCATTTCTGGCGTCCGGTTTGCAGATTTTACGGTTTCGGCCAAAATCACTTTGGATGCAACGGAATTGGGAGATTTGCTGGCTTTAGCGGAGGTTTGGCACCGCTGGGGTTGGGAATTCCAAGCTGAGTGGGGAGAACCCAGTGCGCCGACAGCCTCTAATGCTCTGACAGAGCGGTATTCGGTGCAAGCTCCGACTTGGGTGGCAATTATGCAGGATTTTGGTAAAGGTGCGGCCGGGCCAGAAATTCCCGCGCCGCCAGTTGAAAATCCCGATCAATTTATCGGTGCTTGGGACGGTTACACTCCCGAACAATTTCTCAATTACGGCAGGCTGCCGGGGGGATTGTTGATGATTAATTGGCCGATTCGAGGTAATGATTATGGTGAAGGAGTTGATCGACTAATTGCATCTGAAGCATCTCGACAAGAATTCCTGCAAGAAAGTCTGTGGCACACTCAAAGTTTCGCCCGCTTCATTCAAACGCAACTTGGCCGCCGGTACGGCTTAGCACAGAATATTTTCCCGATTTCAACGATCGAACATCAAAAAAAATCTTCCCTTCTTTCTTCCTTTGCCTTACATCCTTACTACCGAGAAAGTCGGCGCTTGCGAGGGATAAGTACAGTCACAGAAAAAGATATTTTGCCTATTGTCGGTGGCAGAGTCGCGAAGTTGCCGATAAATTCTGAGGGCATTTGTGAAACAATTGCGATCGGCAACTATGCCAATGACCACCACTACACCAGTGGCGACATTCCTCTGCAGCCAAAATCGATCCGCTGGGGCGGGCGCTGGACGGGAACTCCGTTTACCATTCCTTACAGCGCCCTAATTCCTGCGAGTACAGACGGTTTGCTAGTCTGCGAAAAAAATATTTCCGTCTCTCACATCGCCAACGGTGCAACTCGCTTGCAACCGACGGTAATGAATATTGGACAGGCGGCGGGGATGGCGGCGGCTTTGTGCGCCGAATCTGGATGTCAGCCGCGGGAGTTGCCGGTGAGAGTTTTGCAGGAAGCTTTGCTGCAAGATTCCGAGGCGAGTGCGGCAGTTATTCCTTTATTTAATTTGACACGGGGGCGATCGGACTGGCTGGATTGCCAACGCTATTATCTCGATCGACCTCAAGCATATCCCGCCAGCGGCGAATGTCAGGAGTCAGTAGAGAAACAAAGCAGTCAAACAGCAAATACCCACAGCCAATTTTCGGGCATTTTCCGTCGCCTCGGCGAACAAGACTGGACACTAACGCTGACAAGCCCCCCATCCTTAGCCGATCAAACTTGGCAACTCGTGACTTTGAACTCGGAAACCGACAGATTTTTACACAGTTGCGAAACCGAAAAGCCTCTGACAGTATGGGGCAAGCTGAATTCGGCAGGTGCTTGGCTGCTGGTGGAATCCATAGAATTGAAGAGGTAAGGTTTTTTGCAGAGATCCGAAAAATTCACAGAAATTTATCCTGATCGATCGGGGAGGGCCCGTATCAGTTAATAGACACTGACACGGATACTAACCCCATGCAAACTTACACACCAATTGCTTTACACAGTCTTTTGGGCGTTACTTTGAGCGCCACTGTCGTTCGAGCCTTTGAATCCCTAGTCGGACTGCTCGAAGTTGCCACCGCTTCATACATTTTATCCGCCCAAACCGAACAAAGGGGCGATCGTTCTCCAGAAAGAGGCAGCGGACGCCGAGAGTTCATTGAGCCTAATCTTTACACTCATCAACTACAAGCATTTTAATGACATTGGACGAAAGCTATTTCCGTTATTGAGTTAGTTTCTGCCGCCCGTGTCGAGCGCTCAATCTGATTTCCTGGGATGCTAGTTTTTTAGGTTTCCAAGGCAACTGCATTTCTTGTTTACAGTCATTAGGCTCTTCTTTTATGTGAGTGATGATAGCATATAAACCTTAAACCGCCATCTATAGAGAGATTGAATCTCCTATTTGGCGGTTTTGTAATTATTGCAACCGTCTGGGTAGTGCAATTAGGAATTGTTTTATTAGTGAAGCCAGAGATTGTATTTATTCGCTTTTACATCGACTTAAGACAGCTCTCATATATCAGATGCTACGCATCTAAAGTGTCTGTTGCTTCGGGAGGGGGAGATGGTGAGAAAGGGAGAGGGAACGATAATTTTCCGCTTTTTATACAAGGATTTTAGGAGACAGTTTAAATGCGCGATAGCTTAACTAAAGCCTGATTCCTTCTTCCTTTGTCCTTCTTTTTCTTCTTCTTCCTTCTGATTCCTGATTCCTGATTCTATAGTTTGATAATTTCAGGAAAATTAATCCTGATCAGCCTGGGTAATCTCGTATCTCTAAATAGATACTGAGACGAATACTACCCATGAAAACCTACACTGCAATTGCTTTACTGAGCCTGTTGGGCATTACCTTGAGTGCCAGCGCCGCTCAAGCTTTTGAATCTCCACTCCCCATTGTCGAAACTGCCACCGCCCAATATATGTTATCAGCCCAAACTCAACAAAGGGGCGAGCGTGGTCCTGAGAGAAAGCGCATCCGCAGAAATTTTACTGAGCCTACTGTTTACACTCATCCGCTACAAGATTTCTAAGGGCATCGGACGCAAGTGATGACCACAACTGAGTTGCTTTGGGCCGTTCATTGGATCACTCGATCGGATTTTCTGGAATTCTAGTTTTTCAGGTTAAGCGACAACTGCACTTTTTGTGGACAGTTCTGAGGAGATTCTTTTTTGTGTGAAAAATGTTACTATATAAACGGGGAACCGCCATCTACCTAGAGATAGATTTAAGTATGTGGCGGTTTTGTATTGAAAATGCTTCAATTAAACCAGCACTAACCACAGGCCTCTGAGCATCTGGGTTTTTCAACCAATATCCCTCGCCTTCCACGCCTTATTTTAGCGTTGCACAATTTGACGAGGATTTTTGTGGGGTGTCCTGCCTGCTGTGAAAATACAGCGGACGGGCTACGAGATCCCATCCCACAAAACCATCAAAATCTTCCCGCAATTATGCAACAGCCTTATTTTAGTCGATCGAACCGGGTTTCGGCCTCCATGACTATTCAAGAATTAGGGGCTCGCAGTCACCTCAAATTCCTGGCATCGCAACAGTTATTTACCTTCTCCCCCCCACAGGTAGGGTTTAATTTTCAACCGCTGCACTATAATTAACTTGCGATAACTAACTTATATATAGGTAAACTGTCAGCGCAGAGGGTGCAGCAATCTACTTAAATTGGCCACCAATAAGAACCACTTATGCGGTGTGGATAGCCTTTAAGCCCATGCCCCTGTTACCTCAGGGAAATTAACTAACCTGAATATTAGGGTAGCTGGCAAGCTTTCCGGCGACAGTCGGCTATGCTTGATTCGGCGCTCTCGCAATAATTTAATGGAGGATGACAAAATGCCTCCAAATTTGGCTATTTCGGGGATAGTGATGAAAAATGACTCTTTGGATCTGGTCAAAAGCCTCAGCCCTAGTGCAATGGATCAGATCATGCTATATCTGGCGTTTAGCGCCATGAGAACCAGTGGGCACAGGCACGGGGCGTTTCTAGACGCGGCCGCAACGGCGGCTAAGTGTGCCATTTATATGACTTATATGGAGCAGGATAACAACCTGCGGATGACCGGACACTTGCATCACATTGAGCCTAAACGGGTGAAGGTGATTGTTGAGGAAGTCCGGGAAGCTCTGACTCAGGGAAAATTGCTGAAAATGTTGGGTTCCCAAGAACCTAGATATTTGATTCAGTTTCCTTATGTCTGGCTGGAACAGTATGGTTGGATGCCGGGACGCCCTCGCATTCCGGGAAACAATTTGACTGTAGATGAAAAAAAATATCTCGAAAGCAAGATTCCTCCGAATCCCCCAGACGCTCAACTGATCAATTCTTTTCAGTTTATGGAGTTGATCGAGTTTCTGCACAGGCGATCGCAAGAAGATATGTCTCCAGAAAGGCGAATGCCTTTGAGCGAAGCTCTAGCAGAACACATTAAGCGGCGCTTGATATATTCTGGGACAGTCACTCGCATTGATTCTCCTTGGGGAATGCCGTTTTATGCCCTCACCCGCGCTACTTACTCTCCCGCAGAGCAGGAAGAGCGGACATTTACTATGGTGGAGGATACGGCTAGATATTTCCGGCTGATGAAGGATTGGGCGGAAAAACAACCGAAGGTGATGCGAATTATGGAGACTTTGGATATTCCGCCGGAACGGCTCGACCAAGCTCTTGAAGAATTAGATGAAATTATTCGCAATTGGGCCGATCGCTATCATAAGCGGGGCGAACCGACGATGATTTTACAAATGGTTTTTGGGCCGCAAGACGACGCTTAGTTTGATTAACTATTAATCATTAGTCATGAGTTGATTGCTTGATACTAATGACTAATGATTAATAGCTAATAGCTCGCAAGGCAGAAACCTGGTTTCTCTGGAAAAATACTGCGTTAAGACCTTGAATTATCGTAACAAAGCCGGTTTCTTGGGTCGCGAATGCGTCCTAGCTTAACTAAGCTAAAAAAGCTCTCCAGGTCGCCGCTAAAATAATCGCTGCGATCGCTCCTATGAGTGTATTGAAAAAATTTACCACCTCGTTCGTCAGCCATTCAAACTTTGATTGCACCGTCGCCCCAATCACACTCTCGATGTTCGTGGCAATAAAAGCTGCAATAACACAAAAAACCATTCCTGTCAAGTCTATTAAACCGACGGCCCAACTTAAAAGCGCAATCAAAATTGAGCCGACAATACCTGCGATCGTTCCTTCCAAACTTACGGCTCCTTCAGTACCCCTAGGTACAGGCTGCAAACTGGTAATCAAAAAAGTCCGCTTCCCGTAAGCTTTGCCGATTTCACTGGCGCTGGTATCGGAAAGTTTGGTGCAAAAACTCGCCGCGTAACCCAGCAATAACAGGGAAATAGCATCTTGTGGCACAGGCATCTTGCCTGTCTCTCCTAAAATAGATAATACCAAAACTCCCACAGCGCTCATAGTAGCGGTCAAAGCAGAACCCCAGACATTTTCCGGGCCTCTGGCGCCTGAACGCTTTTCGGCTATGCCTTCTGCTTCTTTTTGGGCTTTTCCGATGCGGGTAACTCCCGATCCGACAAGAAAGTAAAACATCACGACAGCATAGCCTTGCCATCCCAAACAGCCCCAGATGAGGACGCCCAATACCCAGCCGTGAAATTGGCCAGCGGGAGTGAGCAATTTTTTAGGGGCAATGGTGGCGATCGCGAGTAAAACTGTATTTAGGGCGATCGCCACCAACCAAGGATTAGACCAAGATAAATAATTAAAGAACAATTCTGAATTCTGCATTTAGTACCTCTATGAACCAAGTCTTATTTCATCTTGCCTTCCCTGTGACCGATATTGCCCAAACCAAAGCGTTCTACGTAGACGGGCTGGGCTGCGAACTAGGTCGCGAATCCCCGAATTCTGCGATTATGGGTTTGTGTGGCCATCAAATTGTCGCCCATGTCAGTCGCGAACCTTTAACGCCTCAGCGAGGCATCTATCCCCGGCATTTTGGGTTAATTTTTACTTCCGAAGCTGACTGGGAAGGGTTGCTAGAAAAAGCCCAGCAAAACAACTTAAATTTCTATCAAGAACCGAGACGGCGATTTGTCGGTTTGCCTACAGAACACCGTACTTTCTTCTTAGAAGACCCTTTCCACAATATACTTGAGTTCAAGTATTACTGCGAAGCTGAAGCAATTTTTGGTCGCAGCGAATACGCTGAAGTTGGGGATGCTGTTTGATTGCTGCGCGAAATAACAACCAGTTGCAGCATAAGCTGTTGGGCATCTAAATTGTCTTTTTGGGGCGGGCGAGACGCCCACCCCACAAGAATTTTCTTAAATTTGACTATACAATTTAAATGCACTTCAGCATATCAACTTTCGGATTGAATCAAATCACCTACTGGTGGATGTCGCCCTATAGCTTTGTCAGCAGTACGAATATTAATAACTCTTTCTCGATTTAAGACTAATGCTGTAACTGTAGCTCGTCCAATTGTAGTTAAACCAACTATTGATAATCCATCCGCCGACCAAATAAAATGTTCGTTCCAGGTATCTAGTCTGGGATTAAACAATGGTACTTCTACACTCGACTGGGTATCTATGGCTGTAGTTTTATCGGATTTTTGACGGTTGCAATGAAAGCAAGCTAGTGCCAAATTGTCAATATTGTTACTCCCTTTTTTAGTGAGAGGAATGATGTGCTCGATCGTAAACTCTACATACTGCCATTGTTCGGAAGCATGGCAATATTCACACAGACAGTTTGCTCTCTGACGAACTTGATTTTGGATATTCTCAGGAATTTGACGGCGAGCTGACATTTCTATACTGTAGGCTGAATCTGGCCCAAGAAAAGATTGCGGACAGTTCGATTGACAAAACTGAGGTAATCGTCGATTTCTTCGTAAAGATTCAGTTCTTGGTCTTCTTCGGGATTGAGTTGCAAATTTTGTTGTTTTTCCAACAGTTCTTCTATGCGATTTTTGACTGTTGTAGAGGCTCGAAAAATCGGTATTCCTTCCACTAATTCAATGCGAACGGCTCCTTCTATAGGCAGAGTGTCTCGCAGCTTTTCCAGTTTTGGCAGGACGATCATAATTGTTGATTTTATGGGTGTCAATTAAGATTATATCAATAAATTTTAAATCCGTCTAGCTAGACTCGAAAATACCGAAGACCGAACCCCTACTTTTAAAAAAAAAATCGAGGTTTTCAAAGCAGAGCGTTTTACTTTACAGCCAGCTATTTATCAATCTTTAATGGTTCTGACAGTGCTTCAGCGACCGCTTTTAAACTGCTGGAATGCCTCGCCATCATGGCATGGGCAAAAACCGACAATTTTACTTCTTTGGCAACAGATATTTGGGAACTAGAAGCCGGTACGATGATGAAATCCCAATCTGTCCAAATCGAAGTAAAATTGAGCTTTTCCAACAAGGCAGAATCTCGATTTAAATCTTCCAGAAAAGCACTGCCAGGACGCATTTGGATACAGCCTTTTCCCCAGAGAGTGTAAGCCATCCAAGTACCGCTGTGAGGAGAAGATATGGCAATAAAGCGCTGCACTCGCTTAATGCCGCCTAACCTTTGCAGGTAGTAGCGAGTTACTAAACCGCCCATGCTCAATCCTACTATATCTATATACTGTTCTGGCGCAAAGGTTTTGTCTATATAATCTCCTATTTGTTTGGCTAATTCGTCTATGCTGGCGTTGCCCCAATGGGGCGAGAGATTGAGGGTGTAGACTGACCATCCCAGTTGGGTCAGGTAGGCAGACATTTTGTGAAAAATTCCCGATTTTCTGAAAATTCCGTGAATTAGCAAGACTGGATTGCGGCTGAAATTGCTATTCATTTTTAAGTGGGAATTTTATTTTCTATAGGTGCTTTGAGTTCTTCAACTAATGCGTTAATACTTAGGGGTTCTGTCACCATTTGGCGGTGCAGCAAAACGTTGACTTTAACTTCTTTACCTACTGGCATTTGGGAGCTGTTCGCCGGTACAATCATGATGTCAAATGGCGTCCACATTGATGTAAAATTTATGCGTTTGAGCATTGTCACATCTTGATTCAAATCGCGCAGCAAGCCACTATCGGGGCGCATATCCAGGTATCCTGGTAGGCGTAGGGAATAGGCGGTGATGGTGCCGTGGTGAGGGGATGATAGGGTGATGAAACGCTGTACGCGGTTGATTCCTCCGAGTCGCTGGACGTAGTAGCGACTGACGATGCCGCCCATGCTGTAGCCTACTATGTCTAAAGGCTGTTCTGGATCGAAGGTTTCAGAGATGTAGTCTGCGAGTTGCTTGGCCAGTAAGTCGAGCCCGAGGCTGCCGTCGTTGGGGGTGAGGTTGAGGCTGTGGACTGACCATCCGAGTTGGGTGAGGCGGGCGGACATTGTGTTGAAAATAAGCTTTGTGTCCCAGATGCCGTGTAGGAGGATGACGGGATTGCGATCGAGCGAACTGTTCATTTGAAAAGAAAATTGCTGGCTGATTACAGCATAAATCACTCCCCTAGGCAGTTTTACCCGTACTAGGACAGCTAGCGAATCGGATCGAGGTACGATCGACAATTAGTGGGAATCGCTAACAAATTCTGACATACTTGTAAATAAGTGCAAAGCAGGGCTAGTATTTATACTTAAAATTTGCTTTGATGAGGTAGCTTAAATACAGCAAAATGTAAATTTTGATTAAGAAATGTAGACAAAGGTTGCCCTAGCTCGTAATCTAACTTTGTTGACAAGCTTGTACAAATTTCTCTAAAAGAACAAAAGGAGTAAGTCTAATGTTTGGTTTTATCAAAAATTTCTTCGGCGGTATTTTCGGCTTTTTTGCCAGACTGTTGGGCTTGAAAAAGTCTGAATATTTCCTAGATTTGGGCGAATCGGGAGCGAAGGAACCAGCAAAAGTTGCGCCTGCGAAAGCTGAGCCTGTTGCGATCGCACCGGCAAAAGTTGAGTCTGTTAAGTCTGAGAAGTCTGAACCAGCTAAAAAGGCTAAGGTAGAGAAAAAGTCGCAGAAAGAAAACGAACCAGTCGCTAGCGTTCCTGCTAATAATGCAGCACCCGCGAAGGTATCGGCAGCGGCAGCAACTAACGGCAAAGTGCCGAGTAAAGCTGAATCGAATGGGACTTTTGCTCCTAATAATTTAATGCCGACACCAACAGCAAGTCGTCGCACCCCCGGCCCTAGCATGAACAATTTCCGGGAAATGGCTCGTCAGGTAAAAACGAAGTAGAAAATTGGGAATTGATAATAGGGAATTGGGCATTGGATAATTCCCAATGCGGGCGTTAAAAATTTTAAAAATGGTATTACTCATTTTTAATTTTAACTCTTGGTTCTATTCCCTATTTTCTTGGTTTCTGAGGAAGGCTAATCCGCTGTATAGCTGAAAAGCTGAGTCCCAAGGAGTTTCGGATTTCCGCTCGACTTCTATATGGGATTCTATCTTGCTCAACATATTAGTGTAATCGAGCACGGTCTCGGCAAAGGGCGTAAATTCTGACCAAACTGTAACGTCAATCTGGCGATCGAATATTTCCAGTAAGTTATTCCAGTTAATTCGGGTGGTACTTTGAGGCATTTGTTGAGAGTTTTTGACTCTGGATATTTTGTTTTTCGGGTTCGGTGAAGTGGGAAGTTCGGCAGAAGCTTTGGTGAAGTCAACTCCTTGTTGAAATTCGTAACTTTGGTCGCAAATTCGCAGAATGCAGTTTCTGCTGGGAATGTGCAAGTCACAGATTTGAGCGTAATCTTGCCTGATTTCTCTGTGGCGAAATTGATCCTTTCTTCGGTTGGGCGAGTAGTCCATGACTTCGATGAACATCGGCAACAAACCTTCTACTCTCTGGGTAACTTCTGACCAGCTAAATTCGATCGCACCGAGTCGATCAAATTTATCTTTGCAAACAACGGCTGGGGAAGAGAGAGACTGGAAGTGTTGCACTCGGAAGATTTGGATTTTTTGAAGATTGCTTAGGGTTGCCCAAAATACGGGAATGCCTGCGTTGAGGAGTTCTTGACCATAAATTCGGAGTTCGGCGATGGGGCCAGTTTTGTAGAGTCTCCAGCCGCGGCTTTGGATTTGCATCCGGGTTGTGTAGGCGTCGATTTTAAAGATTCTGCTGATATTTTGAATGGCGGCGGGTTTGTTTTCGGGACTCACGGGTTCGAGGATGAGGAGTCCAGGTTCGAGGTTGCTGGGGTCGTTTTTGGCAGTTTCTATGGCTTTTTGGCGGAGGTTTTGTTGTGCGATTTCAATCCGTTGAATAGCTTGGCGGGTCTGGGAGACAATTTTGGGGTTGGTGATGTCGCGGAGTATTTGTTTATAGGTTGTTTGGGCTTTTTCGAGGTTGTTGGTGAGTTCGTAGTAGCGGGCGATATAGTATTGCACCCACGGACTTTCGGGGGATTCTTTTTGTAGTTGTTTGATGAGTTGGGCAGCTTGTTTGTAGTCTTTACCCTCTAGGGCGGCGGCTATTTGGTTGATGTCTGTCATGGCGATTGTGGGAATGGCGTTGTTTCTATCTTGGCTGATGTTTGGTTGGTTCCGCCACTGGTTAAAAATTTTTGCTGTTGTGTTAACTTATAGATATGATATGAAACTATGACAATCATTGAAAAAATACGTGTCAAAATTGTCAAAAATGATTTTGAGCTTTCACAACACGCAGTAAACCAAAGCATAGTTCGCCGTATCAGGGTACAAGAACTCCGGGAAGCAATAATGGCTGGTGAAGTTATCGAAGAGTATCCCGATGACAAATATGGCCCAAGCTGTTTAATTTTCGGTTTGACCATTGCCAATAGACCTTTGCACGTTCAGTGCAGTTATCCATCTCGTCCTTTGGTAAAAATCATTACTGTATACGAACCAGATCCGAAAATTTGGATTGATTTTAAGTTAAGGATAAATCAAAATGAACAATAATGTTTGGCAAGAAACAATGGTGCAAGAAAAAGTAAGTTATACCCTGGAAATCAATGGTAAGTTTATTATTATTGAAAACGTTCCTGCTAGAGTGTGTGTGGAAACGGGAGAGCGTTTTTTTTCACCTGAAACTGTGGAACATTTGCAGAAGATGATTTGGGAAGATAGAAAGCCTATTAGGGTGATTGAAACACCTGTTTTTGAGTTTGCTTAGCACTTAGTTTAAATTGAGTTAAAGCTGATTGGAATTAACGCTTAATGTGTAAGTACCTTTGCTTGTGCGATCGCTTCCTTTAAAAACTATTTTATAAGTGCCGTTACTAGGCAATTTTATGGTGAGTTGAGACTCTCGGCGATTCTGGGAGTTACCTGTTGTTTGGGCAATATTTTTGCCGCTGGTGTCGAACAGTGTTATGTTGTGGTCGAATGCTCTGCTTTTAAGGTCGATCGTAATAGATTGACCTGCCCGTCCTTGAAAGGTGTGTTCGCTGGGGCCGCCGTCTTTGAGGGTTCCCCGCTGCTGTAGGATGGAAAGGGAGGTGAGTTTGGGGCGATCGACATTGCTCAATTCTAAGCCGTAATTGGTCACGGGTGCTTCAGGGCCATTTCCTTCTCTGACTACGATGATAAAAGCTGTTTTGTTGTTGATATCTCGGACTATTTTGTCAATAAAATTGGCTTGTATTTTTTGTTCATTTATAGGTTTTGGTTGATTAAAATTTGGTTTCGATATACAGAGAAGTACGCCTCCATCTTGATAGCGGGCGGCGTAGAACCAATAGTTTTGACCGTTAGTTGTAAATTCGTTTCTGCTAAAGATAGTGAATCTTTCAAGTTGCGGTAATTGCTGGTTGCGCTGGCAATTTTTATCGATGTAGATTGGGTTGGCTGATGGCTGTTGCTGGGCCAAAACTGCTGGTACGATGGTGGTTAAAATTGCTGAGATGACGGTGAGGGTGAGGGTGAAGGTCGATCGGCTTTTCATAAATACTTGTTTCTCTTTATGGTTGTCAGGTTTTGTACGCTGTACTTCCTATTTTATCTCTGTTTTACATACTGTTCTAGTTCCGCAGTGCGCTGTTTCGTCATCCGATCCAAACATTCAGTGAGGAAACCTCCATAACCGCTACCACCACGACTTTTATAAACTTCAAATTCACAGGTTTTATCTCTTAACTGAATCCACCCTAATTGTGCTTCGGAAAGTAGCGATCGCTCTTCTTCGCTCAATTGCGACATCAGTTGTTTGTAAACCTCGTTCAGTCGTTGATCCGAGGCCTCATACTTCAACCGAATACAAGTTCTGACTTGTGCATCTCCTTGGGGGCGATCGCAATTAATCTGTTGAGCAATGGGAAAGCTCGGAGATTGTGCAGAAACTGATGTTGTACCGAAATTTGCCAAAAGTGCGATCGACCAAAAGGGCCAGCGACTTTTCCTCAACTCTATTTTCATGACTCGTCAACCCATTTATCTGATAATTCCTCTTAACACGAGACAGAGTGGATTTGATTAATTTAAGTATTTTTTTATATTCACTGAATAAAAACGCCTTTTTTTATCAGATTCCCAAAGTGTGCTTGAGTGCTGCATCTACTGCCACCATATCCGACAAAATACCAATTTTGCGATCGATTTCAACTTCTAGAAGCGTCACAAGATTGTCTGTCATAATTACCGAGTCAGCTAGCAATCCCGTTTGCTGCCCTTCCGGTGTTGCTAGGGAAACAAAAACCCGGCTTGGGTGTCCTGAACGGGCTAAGTTGCTAGTAATCATTGCCGTAATTGTTTGCCCTAAACCAGTCCCCAGATTATTAGCTTGAACTATCAAAGCTGGACGGCGTTTGGCAGTACGCAAATCCGAACTGGGGAACAAAACCAAAACCACATCACCGCGACTATAAGGCATCGTAAGCATCCATCTCCGGTAGTTCCCAATCAGGAGCAAATCTACTCAACCGAACCCGTAAATCTGCTGCTTGTTCCTGGTTGATACCGCGAGATTGCAAGTTTACTAACCCTACTTTTGGCATGAAAGTAACAATAACTTGCGCTTCTTCTATGTCGGCGGGCATTTCCAATAACTCAATTTTGCCATTTCGGTATATCCCCTCTACTGACTGTAACATATTACTCCTCTGATAATTATCTATTTACATTTTAGCTGCGATCGCCAAACCCATCAAGTCTCCGATCAGCTTGGTGGATATTAGCACTTCTCAAAGGCCGCTCCAACTAAAGATAAAGCCACAATCGGAGCTGTCACCGCTCTTAAAATTCTACTCCCCAAAGAAACAGGCTCAAAATCAAATTCGAGCGCCCTTTCCACCTCACCCTCAGTCCATCCACCCTCCGGGCCAATAGCTATCACAATCGATAATTCTCCCCTAGGGGGCGGGCACGGGGGCACCGCCCCTACAAAGGTGGGCTGGGCGGGTTCTAATTCTTGCTCCCCCCTTACCAAGGGCTGGGGGGGTTCTATTTCTTGCTCCCCCCTTACCAAGGGGGGCTGGGGGGGTTCTAAACCAATCAAACAATCCCACAAATGCCGATTTTCCCCGCGAGCAACACAAATAAATCGATATTTTTGACCGCAATCTTTGACAGCAACATCAAACGAAACAGGCTCTAAAATCGTCGGCACAATTTGACGTTCCGACTGTTCCGCCGCCTCCGCAGCAATTCTTCTCCACCGCTCAACTTTTTGATCGCTTGGTTTGAGCAAAGTTCGATCGCTCGTCACCGGCACAATACTTACCACACCCAACTCCGTGGCTTGTCTCACAACCTCGTCAAAGCCGTTTCCTTTGGGCAATGCCGCCATCAAAGTCACTTCCACGGGTAGCTCCCTGTTCACAGCAATCTCCTCGACTATCAAGGCAAATAGCCCGGTTTCCCGTACTTCTAGGACTGCTAACCACCAATGCCCTCGACCGTCCATCGCAATAAATCGATCGCCCGCTTGCAAACGTAGCACTCGATTTAAATAATGCTGCTGTTCTCTAGTTAAGTCGATTTGGCGATCGCAAATTTGAGCGGCAGTAATTGCTAATCTTTGTAATTGAGGCATTGAATTTGGGATTGTTAGTTTTCTATTAGAGATTTTTTTTATTTAACCGCAGAGAACGCAGAGAACGCAGAGGAAGAGAGAATGAGAGGAGATAGGCAGGCGGGGTTTCAACTGTTCAAAAAACAATAAAGGCAAAGCATCTACAACCCGAATTATTTTACAAATTCAAGTTTTTTTTTGCAAATGCTCTGCCTTTATATTACTTTTGCCAGAAGTCTATTGAATACAATCGAAAATCACAAATTGAAAATCGAAAATCGGCTTATCCTTCCTCCTTAATCTTCTTTAAATAAGTGGAAATGGCTTCTGTAGCTAGCTGCGTGATTGGCTTGCCCTGACGGGCTGCTTCTTCCTTGAGCTCGTTGTAAATTTCATCGCGGACGCTAATTCGACGGCGGACTTTGCCACCGCCAGCAGTGGCAGTCTCGTTTTCATCGCCGTTACTAGACGTAACTTCTAATTCATTAATCTCAGTTGTCATCGAGTCAGCAGATTGGTAGTTGGTTACAAATTGACGGATAGATTCTAACCCGACGCGATCGCAAAAATTGCCAAAACTCTCGCTCAGTTGCCGTTTTTGCTTGAAATAAACAAAAATTGGCTCCAGAAAAGCTTCAAAATCCTTGACGTGCAGCTTTTCCTCAATTGGTTTTGCCAGCCGCGTTTGGTCGGGAGAACCGCCCAGCCAAACCTGGTAGGATTCCGGCGAACTCCCGACAAACCCCAATTCTGCCATATAAGGGCGGGCGCATCCATTTGGGCAACCAGTCATCCGCACCACTAAATGCTCGTCTTCCAAGCCCACTTTGGTCAAAAGTGCCCGAATCCGCTCTAAAATACTCGGCATCACGCGCTCAGACTCGGTAATCGCCAGCCCGCAAGTCGGCATTGCCGGACACGCCATCCCATAGCGCACCAAGGGGTCGATCGCAGTTTCCCGCTGAATGCCGCATCGATCGAGTATTCCCTGAATTTCTTCTTTAATATCCGGCGAAATATCGTAAATCAGCACGTTTTGGTGTGGCGTCGCCAGTATCGGCAAGTTGTACTTCTGCACAATTTCCCGCAAAGCTGTTTTTAGCTGAAATGAACCTTCATCCTTAATCCGGCCATTATCCACAGAAATGCCGACAAACAGTTTACCGTCTCCTTGTTCATGCCAGCCCAAGAAATCAAAATACTTCCACTCAGGCAGCGGTTTAAAGGCTTCTAGCGGCTTGCCAAAATATTCGGCTACTTTTTCGCGGAACCACTGTACGCCTTTGTCGTTAATCAGGTACTTTAGTCGCGCGTGCCGTCTGTCTGTGCGATCGCCAAAATCTCTTTGGGTTGCTACAATTGCCTTGACCAAATCGTAAACATCATCCTTGGCAACATAGCAAATCTCGTCCGCCACCCGCGCAAAAGTCTCTTCTTTGTTGTGAGTACGGCCCAAACCGCCGCCAGCAAACACGTCAAAACCTTGCAACTCGCCAGCTTTATTGGTAATTACCACTAAGCTCAAATCCTGAGAGTACAAGTCTATTGAATTGTCTCCCGGCACGGTAACGGAACACTTGAACTTGCGCGGCATATAATGGCTGCCGTAAATCGGTTCTTCTTTGTCGTCGCTAAAGATTGTGCCGTTGGCGTTTTTCTGTCTCGCGGCCTTCACTGCGGGGTCTTCCTCAGCCGAAACAGCTTTTTCGCCATCCAACCAAAGTTCATAATAAGCACCGGTTTGCGGTGTCAGCAAATCGGCGACATTGTTAGCGTATTGCAGCGCATACTTGTATTCTGGGCGATTTTTGTACGGTGCTGGAGGTGCCATGATGTTGCGGTTCAAGTCGCCGCAAGCTCCCAAGGTTGACCCCATATTTTTAATAATTGAGGAAAACACTGCTTTAAGATTTTTTTTCAACACGCCGTGAAGTTGGAAACCTTGGCGCGTTGTGACGCGGAGTGTGTGGTTGCCGTATTCTTCAGATAGCTTGTCTAAGGCTAGGTATAATTGCGGCGGAGTGAACCCGCCGGGATTGCGGGTGCGGAGCATGAACTGATAGTCTTTTTCTTGTCCTTTAACTCGATTGTCGCGGTTGTCTTGCTGGTACGAGCCATGAAATTTGAGAATCTGAAGCCCCTCTTCGGTGAAGTGGGTAGTTTCTTGTAACAGTTCAGTCGCAACGGGTTCTCGTAAATAATTGCTGCGTTCTTTGAGACCTTCTGATTTAGAGGGCTTGCGCGCAACTGGGGTTGAAGTGGAAGATGTGATCATGGGAATGTATAGTGCCAGTTATAATTAGATACAGCCGATCGAATATTTCTTGACAATTTGACACTTGACAAATTTGCACTTGACAAATCTCCTCAGAAATGCTGTGTCGGATATGTTGACAACTCGGTTAACAAGTCAGTTAACAAGTAAGTTAATAACGGTAATCCGGTAGGAATTCTGATGTTGTTCAATTGTAACACGATCGAGCCGGGCCTGAAAAATTGTAATTAAGAGTTTATACTTTGGTTTGCTTAAGTGTACGAAACTTTAGAAATAATTAACCTCAACCTTTGAAACTATGTCACTGTATGACGAAGACACCTTTGTGGTGTTAGAAACAAACCAGCCAGAGCAGTTTTTGACTGCGGCGGAACTGTTAGAAAAGCTGAAAGCCGTGTTAACTGAGGAACACGAAGATTTGCCGCAGGACTTGCATAAAATATCTGGCGTGGAAGCTCAAGCGAAGTATTTGATTGATACTTATTGTGAATTAGATGTCGGGCCTGGAAAATTTTTGCAGTGGTATGCAGTGCGCTTAGAAAAGTAATTTTGGGAATCGGGCATCGGGCATCGCGCATTGGGCATCGGGCATTGGTTATTAGAACCAACCAGTAACAAATAACAACCAACAGGTAACAAATAGCAAATAGCAAATAACAACCAACAAATAACTTATGCCCGATGGCCGATGCCCCATGCCCGATTCCCAATTCCCAATTCCCAATTCCCGATTCCCAATTCCCAATGGTTAATCTTCTAACTGTTGAACCGATGATACTTCTACTGCGGTAACATCGATCGTACCGGGCGGTGTCAAGCGACTAAAATGACCTTCCTCTATTTGCAGAGGTTCGCCGCAGTTGGCACACTGAAACTGAGTTTGATTTAAAGCTGTAAATTCGTATTGACAAACTGGACACTTATCTTCAATTAAATTGCGTTTCAGCCACCACTGAAGCGCGAAAAATGCGACCACAGGTGTCAGCAACAAAAAAGCTACTACAATCAACACTGATTTAACTATCCAACCCAAACCAATAGACACCAACAAACACGCGATGCCCAGCAGTATCAGCCAATTACTAATACGGGGTAGCTTGAAAGATATTTTGGGGCTGCCTTGGTTCACGGTGGTCTCCTTGGGTGTCTTTGCAGGTAGGCATAACTCTATCCTACTCAGAAATTCAGGCGGTCGATCGAGTTAATTTTCCCATTGTACACCCAGAAACCGCTCTCTACGGCATAAGCTTATCTGAGTCAGAGGGTTTAAAAATTCCTAGTAAGGATTGACAAAGGGATTCAAAACTAAATCTTGCGAGGGTTTGTTCCCTCAACCAGTGGCGATCGCACCTTTTATCCTCTCCTCGCAGCATTTCCACACAAGCAAGCGCTACTGCTGCTGAATCTCGGTGAGGAACTCGCCATCCCAGTTTACCATCTTGCAGCGGATCGGCAGACCCGTCCGCGTCCCCCGCAAGTACGGGTACTCCGCAAGCCAGCGCTTCCAAATAAACTATACCGAACCCTTCCTGGGAGGGCATTACATAAGCATCGGCCAACTGGTAATGTGCTGGTAAATTTTCTGTCGGTACAAAACCGGCAAATATTACTCTTTCGGTAACTCCCAAATCATCAGCGAGTTTCGCTAATCTAGAGCGATCGTCTCCGCGTCCAATAACTAAGTATTTCACATTGGGAAACGTTTTTGCTATTTGTGGTAAAGCTTGAATTGTGACATCGACGCCTTTGTAAATATCCGTCGATCGCAATCTGGCTACAGTCATCAATATTTTAGCATCAACCAGATTGTACTGCTCTAATAAATCCTGTGGCTTGGGCCCAGTGGTAAATATATTTTCATCTACAGTACAAGGCACTATTTGGAATTTTTCGGGATTTAAGTTGTTAATTTCGCAAGTACGCGCGGCGAAGCTATCCCGTAGGGAATCGCGCGTGTACCTGCTAATAGTCCAAATACTGTCAGCTTTACTCATTGCTGTTTGATATTTGGGCCCAAGCGGTTCCCACACTTCCTTGCCGTAAGTTAAGATTGTGTAGGGAATTCCCAAGGGTTGGCACAGAATTTGAATTAGCGGTGCGAGTTTGATGTGACCGCAAAAAACCCGCTGCGGTCGTTTTTGCAGCAAGCGAGTTAGTAATAGTGTAGCAAACTTAAGACGACCTAAGCCGGGATTCTGGGTTTTGAGGTAATAAAATTTCAGATTTCTTGACTCGTAAGCATTGTTGCAGTGTGGGGAATCTCGCAGCAGCAAAACTTCAGCTTGCGGCGAGTTTGTCCCTGCGGTTATGGACAGGTAAGCTTTAAAAATGTCTTTAACGTAGGATTGAATGCCACCTTCGCTGGCAAATATTTCTAGGAAACAGAACACGTAATTTGTCGATCGCATCTCAGATTTACCCATTGACAGCGCAGACAATTATTGCAGTATAGTGATTTTGCCAATCCGGGCGATCGCCATTGTCCAGAGCTTTTAAACCATGTCATGATGACTGTAATTGCAGGTTTTACAGACAAATATTAGACTCGCCCACTCTCACCGTTGGTTTTGAGCGACAATCTGCTTTTTTACTATGGCTTTTTAACGGGTGGCATGGGTGAGTGCGAAACTTTGTTTGCAGTTTACTATAATCTACCGTAATTGACTGTAAACTTAATGATTTTTTACAATATCCTACCCCAACCAAAATTTAAGATTTATTGAGTTGGTGCGGTGCATCCGACCAGACTGCGGAGCAGCATATCGGTGTCGATTGAGGCTCTCCCATCATTAGTTTTTGCTAAAAGTTTTGTCTATCCAAAGATAGATATCGAGCCAGTATTGAACTGTTATCATCAGCAAACATAGAGAGTTAAATTCAATATGACTCTGCCAGGTTTTAAAAACAATTTCTGAAAAATTTTGTCGAAAATATTCTCCTAAAATTTTCTCAACCACTGCAAAATTTAATGCTCATAAAGCATTTAAAAAAAATCAAGCATCGTTGATTTTTTTTGCAGGGAGGACAGAGACTGGATATTTGTATCTTGTCTGTTTGCAAAAGCAGTCTAACGAGCCGAGCCAGAAAGTTTTACGAGAAGAAAAGAAACAAGGTTTGGTACAATCATGTACGAAGAAAAGCCTGTCACCTAAAACATTAGGTATTTGAGCTTAAACCTAACAAAGCTAATGTTAGGTTGGCAACGTCATATTTACGAGCGACTCTCTCCAAACGAGCCTTCATTGGAGTTTGAGGTGAAACGAGTAACGATCGCACTCAGTCTTTTTAGTCTACTCAGCAGCACTCTGGCAAGTTGCACCGCAGCTTCCCAGAACGCTCAAAACAGCACACAACCAAGCAACTCCGAACTTTCATCAGTTGCTGTAGCAGTCCGTGACCTCGGCAATCCATTCTTCGTACAAGTTGGCAAAGGTGCTGAGGCCGCAGCCAAGAAAATCGGCGGTCCAAACGTGAGGACAACTCTCGTTTCCAGCGGCGACGATTTAAATCAGCAATTTAATCAAATCGAAAACTTTATTGCCTCTAATGTCAGCATGATTGTACTCAATGCTGCGGACACCAAAGGCATTGCACCCGCTGTCGAAAAAGCCAAGCAAGCCGGAATTCCGATAATTGCAGTTGATACCGCTGCCGAGGGAGGCGTTGATGCCACAGTTACTTCAAATAACGTGCAAGCTGGCGAAGTAAGCTGTCAATATATAGCCGATCGCTTGAAAGGAAAAGGCAGCGTTGTGATTATCAACGGGCCTCCCGTCGCTTCAGTGGTCGAGCGAGTTCAGGGTTGCCAGAGTGTGCTCTCCAAATATCCCGATCTCAAGGTTCTTTCCAAAGATCAGAACGCTGAAGGCAGCCGCGATGGCGGATTGAGAGTCATGAGCGATTTGCTTACTTCCTTCCCAAAAATTGATGCTGTTTTTGCAATTAATGACCCCTGTGCCATCGGTGCAGAATTAGCAGCCAAACAAGCACAAAGAAGCGAGTTTTTCATTGTGGGAGTTGATGGTGCACCTGAAGCTTTAGATGCGCTCAAGCAGAACAACAGTCTCTTTGTGGCTACAGCAGCTCAAGATCCATTTCGCATGGCAGCCAAAGCCGTTGAAGTCGGGAACGACATTCTGAAAGGAAAAAAGCCAGCCAATCCAAACATTCTGATTCCAGTCGCGCTGATTACTCGCGAAAACGTCAATCAACATAAAGGCTGGACAAGTGAGTGACCTTCTTCGTGTCAAGTTAAGACTAAAACCCTTGAGGAATCCCGTTTTTTCCCGAGTCTAGATCCCCCTAAATCCCCCTTAAGAAGGGGGACTTTGAGAAGAATCTTCTCCCCCCCTTGTTAAGGGGGGCTAGGGGGGATCTAAGTTTAATAGTCCAGCAGATTTTCTTACGGTATTTACGATGGTAAATAGCACTCAACCTTCAATTAAAACTAAGCCCGTCCTGGAAATGCAAGGTATTAAAAAAACCTTTAACGGTTTTGTAGCCTTGCACGATGTAAATATCACCGTTTACCCAGGCGAAGTCCACGCCCTCATGGGGGAAAACGGCGCGGGCAAAAGTACACTGATGAAAATTCTGGCGGGAGCCTACATAGCCGATGCAGGTGAAATCAGAATAGACGGTCAAGCTGTTAAGATGACAGACCCCGGTCAAGCCAGAGATTTAGGGATAGCGATTATTTATCAAGAACTCAATCTCGCCCCCAATCTGACAGTTGCTGAAAACATTTTTATGGGCAGCGAGCTGAAGAAAGGAGGTACATTTTTAGACCAAGATGAAATGCGGCGTAGGGCCGCTGAGGTATTAAAAAACCTCGATGCAAATTTTGAGGCTGGAGACCTGGTTTCGACACTTTCAATTGCCGAACAGCAGCAAGTGGAAATAGCTAGGGCGCTCAAAGATAAAAGCCGAATTTTAGTGATGGACGAGCCGACCGCCGCGCTTTCAGACCGCGAAACAGATAAGCTTTTTGAAGTGGTTCGCCGCTTGCGGAATGAGGGGATTGCTATTATTTATATCAGCCACCGGATGGCAGAAATTTATGCCCTTGCCGATCGCGTGAGCGTCATCCGAGATGGCGGGTATATTGGCTCTCTTGAAAAGCACGAAATTTCTGCCGAACGCCTGGTGGAAATGATGGTAGGTCGTTCTTTACAGGATTTGTACGAACACAAGCATCAAATAACACCGGGTGCAGTAGTTCTTGAGGTAACAAATTTAAGCGACGGCCACAAAGTAAAGCCGGCCAGTTTTCAACTTCATGCGGGCGAAATTCTGGGTTTGGCGGGTTTAGTTGGCGCTGGCAGAACAGAACTTGCTCGCCTAATTTTTGGTGCAGATCGGAAGGTAAGTGGTGAAATAAAACTGGAAGGTCGCCCTCTCAATGTCTCGACACCCAATGAAGCAATGGCCGCAGGAATTGCTTACGTGCCAGAAGATCGCAAAGCTCTCGGACTATTTTTAGAGGCTAGTTCGGGTGAGAATATTACCATGAATGTCCTCGATCGAGAAACAAAAGCTGGCATTATTAACTCAAATTTTCTGTTAAAAGTTGTCAATGATGCTATTAATAATTTGCAGATTCGCCTTGCAAGTCCGAGCATCAGGGCAATGGATCTTTCTGGGGGAAATCAGCAGAAGTTGCTGCTAGCGCGTTGGTTGGCTATCAACCCAAAGGTACTTTTGCTAGATGAACCGACGCGAGGTGTGGACATTGGCGCAAAAAGCGAAATTTATCGAATTATTAGCGATTTGGCAGCCAAAGGTGTAGCTATTTTGATGATTTCCAGCGAACTGCCTGAAATTGTGGGAATGAGCGATCGCGTCTTAGTGATGCGCGCAGGAAGCCTTGTCGGTGAAGTAGGCGGATCGACTGGGGAAAAGATTACGCAAGAAAACATTATGGCTTATGCCACTGGTGCAAAAGAGGTAGTAAAATCATGAGTCAAACGCAAACAAAAACCAGCAGAAGTTCAGGGAGCGATCGCCAAAAAGCCAGTAAATCTCAAGCTTGGAGAAATTTTATCCAAGTGGCCGGTATCCTGCCGATTTTGGTTGGCATCTGTATAATTTTTTCCCTGGTAACGCCCAACTTTCTTTCCGTAGGAAATTTGATCAATGTCATCCGGCAAGCATCGATCAATATTGTCCTAGCTACCGGCATGACTTTTGTGATTTTGACGGGCGGGATTGATCTTTCTGTCGGCTCAATTTTGGGTGTGACTGCCGTAGTCGGGGTACTGGTTTCCTTAGTCCCAGGTCTGGGTTGGTTTGCCGTACCGGCGGCGTTAATAGCCGGAGTCTTTTTGGGATTGCTTAACGGCTCCCTAGTTGCCTATTTAGGTTTGCCTCCGTTCATCGTAACCCTGGGTTCTTACACAGCTTTGCGGGGAGTTGCTTATTTAGTAGCTAACGGCACTACAGTTATCAATAGAAATTTGAATTTCGCTTGGGTAGGTAACAATTATGTCGGGCCAATTCCCTGGTTGGTTATTATCGCTTTTCTAGCAGTTTTAGCGAGTTGGTTTGTCTTGAGACGGACTGTTCTAGGGAGGCATATTTACGCCGTGGGAGGCAACATTCGGGCAGCACGATTGACAGGTATTAAGGTGAGTCGCGTGCTGTTATTTGTCTATGGCGTGAGTGGGTTGCTTTCTGGTTTAGGTGGAATTATGAGCGCGTCGCGCCTCTACAGTGCGACGGGAATGTTGGGGCAAGGCTACGAATTAGATGCGATCGCTGCTGTAATTTTGGGAGGAACCAGTTTCACAGGTGGAATTGGCACTATTTGGGGTACTTTGCTGGGGGCTTTAATTATTGCCCTGCTCAACAATGGACTAACTCTCATGAATGTGTCTTTCTTCTGGCAGTTAGTTGTCAAAGGTCTGGTGATAATTATCGCCGTGACGATTGACAAAGTTCGCACCGGTTCAAGCGCAGCGTAAAGGTATAGAAGAAGGAAGAAGGAAGAAGGAAGAAGGAAGAAGGAAGAAGGAAGAAGGAAGAAGTCCCCTGCCCCCCTTGGGGGGAAGGAAGAAGGAAAAAGGCAAATGCAATAATACCAAGGGTTACAGCTATTAAGAACGTCCTAACAGTCTAGAAGGTGGCTGTATTGCTCATTCTGGCGATCGGTTCCTTATGCGGAGCTTTGTCCTATGCACATCCAGCATTTTTTTCACCTGATTACTGCTTTTATACTCGGAACACCTGGTGTATTTCTACTAACATCATCCCCAAGTTTGGCGGCCCCAATTGATAGATTAGTTGCTCCTGAACCGTTAAATACCTTGACAGAAAAACCCTTCGCGCAGGTGAATTCTGTCTCTCAACTCTCGGATGTAAAACCCACTGACTGGGCGTTTCAGGCGCTGCAATCTTTAGTTGAACGCTACGGCTGCATTGTCGGTTATCCCGATGGAACTTACAGAGGAAACCGGGCGCTGACGCGGTACGAATTTGCCGCAGGATTGAATAGCTGTCTCGATCGAGTCAGCGAACTAATTGCCGCAGGAACAACCAACCCGATTACTGCGGAAGATTTAGCGATCGTCCAAAAGCTGCAAGCAGAATTTGCCACTGAATTATCGGTGTTGCGGGGTCGAGTCGATGCTCTCAATGCACGCACAGCCGAACTAGAAACGAATCAGTTCTCGACTACGACGAAGCTGAATGCGGAAATTATCGTGGTGGTAACAGATACCTCCGGCAACAGTGTTGGGGATTCGCGCGATCGCACCAACACTATTGTTGCCAACCGGGGGCGATTAAATTTTGAAACCAGCTTCACCGGTCGCGATATGCTGAGAACCCGTTTGGAATTCGGCAACTTGGGCAGGATTGCCGATGAGACGGGTACAAATATGACGGCCTTGAACTTTGATGGCAATGTCGATAACACAATCACCGTCCCTCACGTATTGTATGTCACCCCGCTGACCTCTAATCTGGCGCTGACCGTCGGCCCCACAGGTGTCGGGTATCCCGATATTACGGATTTGCTGACTCCTCCCACGATCGCCAGCGATAGTGAGGGAATTCCCTCGAAGTTCGGACAATACAATCCCCTCTACCGCCGGGGAGGTGGCGGTGCTGCTGTCAACTGGACGATCGTCAAAAACCTCACCCTGACTGTGGGCTATGTCGCAGGCAATCCCAACCTCTCGCAGCAAAGTAACGGTTTATTCAACGGTTCGTACAACGCTCTGGTTCAGCTTGCCTACCGGGGCGATCGCGGAGCAATTGGCGTAGCCTATTCTCGAACCTTTGCACCAAGCGGTAAAGCCGACCTCACCGGCGGTACGGGCAGTTTTCTGGCTGCGCGACCGTTTGGGGACAATATTGCTACCTCCAGCGATTCTGTAGGCGTACAAGGATTTTACCGCCTTGCTCCTCGGTTGCAAGTTCACGGTTGGGGCGTTTATACTCGCGCCAATGCCGAAAATTCTGGTGTTAGCAGCGTTTCTGATGGTAGAGGTGGCGTGGTTTTGCTAAATGTTGACGGGGACGATCGCGCCGATGTTGTGTATGCAGCGATCGGGATCAGTTTCCCAGATGTGGGAGGTGAAGGCAACCTACCGGGGATTTTGGTGGGTTTGCCAGGTCGCGTGACGAGCAGTAATGTGCGCCGCGAGCGAGATACTTCCTATCACATTGAAGCTTTCTATCGCTTTCAGGTCAACGACAACATTTCCATCACCCCTGGTGTTTGGGCCGTTGTTAATCCTGAGAATGACAGCCGCAACGACACTCAATGGGTTTGGTTGCTTCGCACTGGCTTTAACTTTTAACACGAAACATATTTTAGTAACCTAGTCCAGGACGCAAAAACCCAGTTTCTTGACGTAATTGCCTCATTTGAGACGATAATCGCGAGAAACCGGGTTTTTTAGACTGATAGTGCATCCAAGGCTTCAATTCCATGCCACACAACAAAAAACCCCTACCATCGCTGGCTGGGGTAGAAAATTATCAGGGTGCATCTACTAATATTTGCAACTATAACATACATTTGTGGGGTGTCACCCTCCAGGGGTGACACCCAACGAAGATTTTGAGTCAGAATAAATTATGATTCAATATGCCAATGATTAACAAAGCTGCTATATCATCTCGTTCTGTCCCAGCCGCTCTAAAATTTAAGATTTAGAATAAATCTGTGCTAGACCTCAAATTAATCCGAGAAAACCCGCAAGCCGTGCAAGAAAGCCTCAACCTGCGCGGAGGTAACTATGAAATCGAGCCGATTTTGCAATTAGACAAACAGCAGCGGGAGTTGGAAGGCAAGCGATCGCAACTACAAGCCCGCAGCAACGAAATTGCCAAACTCATCGGTCAAAAAAGAAAATCGGGTTTACCCCTCGAATCTCCCGAAATTCAGGAACTGCAGGCAGAAGGCAACGCAGTCGGCACCGAGTCGAACGAATTGCAAGCACAGGAAAAAGAGCTAAAAGCTCAAATAGAAGCTTTATTGCTACCGCTGCCAAACTTGCCGGGTTCCTCAACGCCGATCGGCAAAAATGAAGAAGAAAACGTCGAAATCCGGCGCTGGGGAGACGAATACATTCCCCAAAATACGGGAATTTTGCCACACTGGGAAATCGGCGAAAAATTAGGAATTATCAACTTTGAACGGGCAGTAAAAATTGCTCAGCCCCGCTTTGTAAGCTTAATGGGAGCTGGTGCAGCCCTGGAAAGAGCGATTATTCAATTCATGCTCGATCGCCACACAAAAGCAGGTTATGTAGAAGTAATTCCCCCATTTTTAGTTAACACTGAATCCCTGACTGCTACGGGTCAATTACCCAAATTTGCTGAAGAAAGTTTCAAGTGCGACCAAGATGATTTGTGGCTGATTCCTACTTCGGAAGTTCCGGTTGTCAATTTGTACAGAGGTGAAATTTTGACAGCCGAACAGTTGCCAATTTATCACTGTTCTTATACTCCTTGTTTTCGGCGCGAAGCTGGCAGTTACGGCAAAGATACGAGGGGATTAATTCGATTGCACCAATTTAATAAAGTTGAATTGGTAAAACTCGTGCATCCGAGTACCTCCGAGGCAGAACACGAAAAGTTAGTGCAGGATGCTGAGGGAGTTTTGCAGGCGTTGAAATTGCCTTATCGGGCGATCGCACTGTGTACGGGCGACTTAGGTTTCGCGGCGGCAAAAACCTACGATTTAGAGGTGTGGCTGCCATCTGCGGGCAAATACCGCGAGATTTCCAGTTGTTCCAACGTCGCAGATTTTCAGGCGCGACGGGCAAATATTCGCTTTAAAGAAGCTGGTAAAAAAGGCACTCAATTCGTTCACGCCCTTAACGGTTCCGGTTTAGCTGTGGGCCGGACAATGGCGGCTATTTTGGAGAATTACCAGCAGCCAGACGGAACTGTAAAAGTGCCGGAAGCCTTACAACCCTATTTGGCACGGGAAGTTTTATAGACAACAAGATGATTCGGCAATTAACTGGTTGCCCAGGCTATGCCTGGGAACCGATGTCGAGAGGCTCTGCCTCGCTTGCTTGCGAAAATTGGAGGCAGAGCCTGGTAACGAGTATAACTCTTGTGGTGTAGGCATCCTGCCTGCCATTGACTGGCTATTTACCAGATGTCTATTACAGTTTGAGCAACGCTTCTTTGATATTTAATGCCAAAAATCTATCCAATGCTAGATACATCCAGTAAACAGATAACTGACTATCACTGCTAGTCTTATGAAATCCCAAAGCCAGGGACTGTTTTTCGTACATGGGGTGAATCATCAGCGTGTACAAGTCGCAAAGATTTGGAAAATCTGTTTGCATTTCGCCTAAAACTTTTTGTGCGTCTTCGAGAAAAGCAATGCGGTATTCTGACAAATACTGCGGATCGATCATCCAACTGCGGACAAATACTGACTGGCAATTTATATCTCCTGGTAGCGCCATCTTGAAAGGATCGATATCGGAAATAGAACTTAAATGAAGCCCTTTACTAGGAGCATTAAAAAAATTTACTTCAGATTCGCTAGCTGTGGGATAAAGTAAGTAAAATCCGACTGGATTGAAATTATCTGAACGGCGTAAAACTCGCATTCCCTTTGAGTATTGACTGGCAAAAAGGCGGAGAATTTTAGCAATTTTGTGGGGAACGGCGTTAGTGTTGCGGTTCATCCAGTTGTAATTGGTGGCTAATAAATTGGCAACGGGAATCGCGTCGCACCGAGGGTTGAAGTTATCTAATTGGAGTTGTACTGGCTTTTGAGGTTCGGCGGTTTCTAAAATTTCTGAAACTGGTTGAATTTGAATTGCCGTAGCGTTACCATCAAAGTGTTTTGCGATTAATCCGAGTGCTGCTAATTTATCTAACATCATTCCGGCGGCGCGATCGCTCCCGCGATCGGAATCGGAGTAAAATAGTTCGGCGGCTTCCCGGTGAGTGCACTGCACTTCTGTTGCTGGCACTTCCAGTTTTGCCAGCGGTGGTTTGAGACGGGGCTGGCTTTCCTGAAGCTGTTTCACCGATAAGTAAACCCAAAGCCTGATAAAGCATTCAGCCCTAGTGCGAGTTACGCCTACTCGTTTCATCAACAGCGAAACAGCCGTGCGGCGTTGAGAAGAAGAATACCAAGTATCTAGTTTTGCAATATCCATTTCAGTCGGGAAGCTGCGAAGGAACTCTAGTTACATATTGGCTCAATTACATAAAACTTCACCCCGCTTCAGGTAACTTGTTGTCGCTGTTGCTCAACTTGCCTGATTTCTGGCGACTCTACAAGATAGCTGCTTCCTCCTTGCAAGTTCACTGCTTCACAAAGCACCATCAATTTTAGATATTTTATGGCTTGATTTAACAAAGCAACGAACCTGAGTAAATTAGCAACTTTGGAGGTTTACCCCATGTACAGTGCTTATATCAATCGGATGGGAAAATTTTTGCCGGGAGAACCGATTAATAATGATGAGATGGAAGAATATCTCGGTAAAGTTGCCTCGCGCCCTTCGAGAGTCAGGCAGCGAATTCTCAACAGTAACGGCATTCAACAGCGCTACTACGCGATCGACAAACAGCAGCAAACACTATATTCTAACAGCCAAATGGCAGCTTTGGCCGTCCGTGACGCGATCGCCCAGGCAAATTTGGCACCAGGGGCTATCGACTTACTGGCCTGCGCTACTACTTTACCAGATTTATTAGTACCGGGATTTGCCAGCACAGTACATGGGGAACTTTCCGAATTATCTCCCCTAGAAATAGTGTCAACTCAAGGAGTTTGCTGTGCCGGAGTTAGTGCTTTAAATTACGCCGCCTCTCAAATCGAACTCGGCAAAAAACAAACAGCAATTGCCGTCGCTTCCGAATTTCCCTCGCGCCTGTTCAAAAACACCAAATTTGAAACAGAGACTTCAGTGCAAACGGGAAAACCCCTGCCTTTCGATACAGAATTTCTGCGCTGGATGCTCTCCGACGGTGCCGGAGCATTCTTGCTCCAAAACCATCCTAGCGCAACAGGAATTAGTTTAAAAATAGAATGGATTGAACTCGTTTCTCACGCCAATGCTTATCCTGTTTGTATGTATTCAGGATTAGCCAACGAAACATCAACTAAAAGCTGGTTGGATTATTCCTCCTACCTCGATGCAGCCACAGCAGGAGCTTTTGACTTGCGGCAAAATATTCGCTTGCTGGACAATGTAATGAAATTAGGCGTTGAAGGTTGGCTGCAGTTGATTAAAGGCGGGAGAGTTTGTCCGCAGGAAATCGACTGGCTGCTGTGCCACTATTCGTCTCACTTTTTCCGGGGGCAAATTGTAGAACTTCTGGAACAAGCAGGCTGCATGATTCCTCAAGAAAAATGGTTTACCAACTTATACACACGGGGAAATACAGGTTGCGCCTCGATTTATTTGATGTTAGAGGAATTGTTCAATTCGGGCAAGTTGCAGGCGGGACAGAAAATCTTTTGTTTTGTCCCGGAAAGCGGGCGCTTTACAACGGCATATATGATGTTAACTGCTGTGGAAAATACCCATAAGCTTATGAGTTCTCAATTTTCTAACTTTCACGAGGTTCCCGAAGCTTCGCCTCTCGAAAGCGTTAAACCCGAACACCCCAACTCTCCGCAAGCTTATTTGTTGCGGGAGTTAGCATGGATTTGGCTGAAGTTCGATCGCGAAATTCGTTCTGTTCCTATTGTCCGCAAATTGTACCGAGCAGAGTTTACAATAGAAGATTATCAAGCTTTGCTGTGCAATCTCCGGCCACAAGTTGTAGAGGGAGCTCGCTGGATTGCTCGCGCTGCTTCTAACATGAGTGACTTTCGCCTGCGATCGACTTTTATCGGCCATGCCCAAGACGAACACCGCGACTATCAAATGCTAGAACAAAATTATGTTTCTGTGGGCGGTGAATTGGCAAAAATTGTGGAATATGATAAGAATATTGGCAGCGAAGCACTATCAGCTTTTATCTTCCACCAAGCATCGCGGGAAAATCCGGTTGATTTAATTGGCAGTATGTTTATTATCGAAGGATTGGGAAATCAGTTGGCGGGAAAGTGGGCAAAACAAATTCAAGAAACTCTCGGTTTACAAGATGAACAAGTATCGTTTTTAGCGTACCACGGAGCTAATGACGAGTCGCATTTAGCTAAACTGGAAAATTTGATTAATGCCGAATGGATGACAGATGATATTGCCCGCCGCATTGTCAAAACTGCTCGCGTCACGGCTCGTTTATATTTGCTGCAGTTGGAGGAAATTCGCTAATGCAAAAGCTGCAAAAACAAGATACCGAAAATCTCCCAGATCAGCGAAAAATACCTTACGCTACCAAACCCTACAACCGCCGAGATCCGAATGTTTGGGATGTGCTATTTTGCGATCGGTCGATTCCCGTCGATTTAGTAGCAAAAGCCTACATGATACGGGATTTGCAAAGCTGGACTCGCAATTATTTGCTCATCCCAATCAAAGTAATTGCTAACGTATTGCTGGCGGTAATTATGATAACAAAGCGCTTATTGCCCTTTCAATTTCGCGCTTACACTTTAATGCACAAATCTGCTGCATTTTTCCTGAATAACTTTGTCTCGCCAGAAGCTTGTTATTTAATTGTCCGGCATATTTGCGTCGGGTCCAACATTATCAACTTCTTGATTGACAACGGCCCCGATACCCAGATTGAAAAGTCAAAGCTTTATCCTCGCACAGTTAGCGATTTAGCTGACAATGCGTTTCTCGAACATGACTTAATTCTCTATAACTTTGTCTGGGATTACAACCAGGCAATGCTGACAAATCCTAACTGGTTGCAAGCCGTCAAAAAACGGGGAATAAATTATGATAGCATTCAACCAGTAGAAGTTGCCATAGATTTTGAAAAACGCAGATGGCTAAACATTCTCGATTTAGAATCTGCGATCGAATTGTTTAAAGTCTTTTATTCTCTGTGTTTGACTAGCGACGAATTTGCTCGAGCAGTGATGTCGCTTCAGTTAGATGAAAACTTTGGAGTGTACGTCAGCGAGATTACCGGAAATTGCGACTGGAATCATGTAATTGTTAACCGCCATCCGCTAGCGCCCAACAGTCCATTTAATGCGGCACGCGACTTGTTTTTGCACGGGATAATTTCGGAATATCTCTATCGGTATTTGGAACTGCAAAAAGAGATGAGAAATGTTTCAAAGTAAGGTGCTTAGGTAAGCACCTTACGAATATAAGTAGCGCGTCCAATAACTTTTTGCGTAAGTCCTGAAGTTTGAAAGAATGGTTAATTTTTAGGTCAAAAATTAATATGAGAACTCAAGCTGCTGCTAGCTGTACTTGTTCTACTGCTTTGGGCAAAGTCTGATTTACCACAATCCACTTGCCTGTAAGTGGGTCGCGATAAGTAATAAACGGATTAGATTTTAAAGGTTGACTGCAAGGTTTAGCGGCCATTTCTACACACTCCCAATAAATGGTATTGAATAACTACTACAACACCATACCTTTAATAATCGGCTATTTTGCCTCAAATCCGCGTGATTTATACCTGAACAATAGGTGATATTTTAGGTATATTTTGGTGACATAGAACACTGCATGATGTGATTTAAAACTGCGTTGGCAGTGAGCAGTATCACCAAAAACCTTCCGTAAAAAAAATCTGCCTTCTGGTTTTTACCTTCTACCTTTAAGAGGGCCACTATTTTCAGTATACATCTGATATTATTAAGTAAGGTAAAGACGTTTATCAGAGATCCCCTCACAAACTTATGGTGCTATTTGGATTTGGCAAAAAGTCGAGCCTGCCCTCTCCCCAAGAGGCATTACCGGGACGGGCAGAGTCGATGTCGGTACCGGCAACTCACTTTGTTAACGGCAATCCGCTCAAACCTCCCTTTCCAAACGGCATGGAGACTGCGTTGTTTGGCCTGGGCTGTTTTTGGGGAGCAGAACGCAAATTTTGGCAGCAAAATGGAGTTTTTTCGACGGCTGTTGGCTACGCAGCCGGGATTACTCCGAATCCTACTTACAACGAAGTTTGCAGCGGGATGACGGGACATAATGAAGTAGTTCTGGTTGTGTTCGATCCCAAAGTAATTAGTTACGAAACGCTGCTCAAAGTTTTTTGGGAAAGTCACAATCCTACTCAAGGAATGCGTCAGGGCAATGATTCGGGTACTCAGTATCGATCGGGCATTTACACGTATTCAGCCAGCCAAATGCAGTTAGCTGAAGCTTCGCGAGATGCTTACCAGCAGGCTTTGACGGCGGCCGGTTACGGCAAGATTACCACTGAAATTATTGATGCTCCTGAGTTTTATTACGCAGAAAGCTATCATCAACAGTATCTTGCTAAAGAGCCGAACGGTTATTGTGGTTTGGGCGGTACTAAGGTTTGTTTGCCTGCTATGTCTCAGGCTTGAAAATCGACCCAGCTTAGGGATAGGGACACATAGATAATTACAAAACATTGTTGTGTCCCTACAAAATATCTGGTGGGGCGGGCTTCTAGCCCGCCATAAAAAGCCGAATATGTTAGTAGTTTTAAAACAGGTAATAAATGCTGACTGCTGTTGTAATTATCAATTTACTAATATCTCTGGTTTGCTTTTATATAGCTGCGAAGGTGTGGAAAATCAGGCGGACGATCGCACGTTTGGAACTTCGGATCGCAGCAATCGAACGCTGTAGCAGCAATGTCCTCACTATGTCGCCGGATTTCCTTGGTAAAAGGCAGCAAGGTACCCACCAACTGCGACTACGTTATCAACAACTAGAGTTGCAACTGCAACAGGTTCAGCAACTTTTGGGATTGCTGGGTTTGGGACGGATGCTTTGGTCCAGGCGCGATCGACCTTTCAGGTAAGCTATCCTAAAATTGCCGCCCGTGCTGACTCCCTAGGATTTTCAACAATATTTCTACCTTTGTAAAGGGCTGCGATCGGGCAAACGCCCCTAAAATTGGTGTATGGAGAGAAGTTATACAAATGTCAACTAAACGTTCAGGATTCTTTATTGGCGGTTTGCTTGTGGGTTCTGCGATCGGGGCCGTGACTGGCTTGCTGATAGCACCGCGACCCGGCAAGGAGACGCGGCAGATATTGAAAAAATCGGCCGATGCTTTGCCCGAGTTGGCGGAAGATTTATCGACTAGCGTGCAGTTGCAGGCCGATCGACTTTCTGAAACTGCAATCCGAAATTGGGACGAAACTTTGATTAGACTCAAAGAGGCGATCGCAGCGGGTTTAGAAGCGACTCAGCGGGAACGCCAAACCCTGTCGGAAGCTGAACCTGAAGTGAGTCCCCCGTCGCGCCCTCCCATCCGCTAAATGGCATGAAATTCTCAACCCCCAATCCCAGATTCAAGTGAGTGATCCCATATTTTGGCTAGGACTTTCGATTTTGCTAGTGGCAGTTAGCCTGACTGCTGTTTTAGTGACTTTAATACCTGCGGTGCAAGCGCTGGCACGCGCAGCCCGCAGCGTGGAAAAGCTCGCTGACACGCTTTCTCGCGAATTTCCGCCCACTTTGGAGGCGATTCGGTTGACGGGGCTGGAAATTAGCGAGTTAACGGATGATGTCAGCGAGGGAGTGCAAAGTGCGGGCGAGGTTGTCAAACAGGTCGATCGAAGTATTGGTAGCGCCAAAAAGCAGGCGCAAAACGTGCAGGTAACTACTCGCAGCGTGGTGACTGGGATTAAGGCTGCTTGGAAAACTTTAACTCGCAAGCCGCCGATTTCTGGGACAAATCGCCGTTCAACAGAGAGATTGTCGCCGAGTCAAAGAAGTGCGCTGGCGCTGAGGGAGTCGGGTTTGGAGGACAGATATTCTGGGGGTTACGGTGCCGGTGCGAGTAATGGGGAATCGCCCAGGTTGAGGAGTAGCGAGGGTTCGGGTTTGCCGGGGAATGCTGAAGAGTTTGAGGAAGTGCGATCGAACGATTCTTGATTGCACCCAATTCCCGATCATCCCTCGACAGCACAGCCCTCCCACCAGCAAGGATTCTTATCAATAAAATCCATCAAAGCATCATACTTAGGCGAACCCTTTTGTTCCACATACTCCAAAGCGCCCCAACTTCCCCACTTACTAAATGAACTCACATCCACAAAGTGCATGAAAAGACTCCCTCCAGCTTGTTTCCAACTATTCAGTAATTGGGTGTAGATATCATACATTTCTGGGCGCCTATTTAATTCCATAAAAAACTGAGTCAGTTTTTCGTTATTCTCAACTCCTTCAATACCTACAATATGTTGACCGCCCTCGTAAACAAATAACTTGAGGCCTTTTTTTTGAGCCACATCTAAGAAATACTTAAAGTCATTCTCAACATCGGGCAAACTATCTTTGAACCCCGGCAGTAACCCGCCCTCTCTTAATTGCTTAAAAGCTTTGCCAAATCCGCCATCTGCGTCATTCAACCAAGACTCTACTGTACTAACACTTTCTTTCCCGCCCAAGTTTCCGCTAAAATATCCCGCTATGGCTACGGCATCAATACCGTGTTGATAACAAGGTTTATTGCCCTCAGCCACCCAATAGGAACACTCTAAAGAATAAGTTTCTAACTCTCTCCAGGCTCTTTGAGTTCCTAACACGCAGACAACTCGATTCTTTTGATCCCCAAAAACGCCTTTCCATATATCGCACATTTGAGCACTACGCATTCCGTGCCATTGCATAAAAGCATCGCCTTTATCTCCCCACCTCGCTTTACCTTGTTCCAAAGCATAATTCGATTGTGGAAATGACCAATTCCAAACCTCATTAGAATACTCTACATAAACTTTCAGCTTGGGATCTAAACTATCTTTGACCATTTTAGCAAAGTTAGTCATATATTCATCCGTAGCCTGATGTGGCATATTAAACCAGGGTTCTTCTTGGACTTTGTTAGCTAAATTCACCATAACTTCTATGGGAACATTTCCTCTGTCAGCATAGGATACACTCTCTGGTTTAGGTCTGTTTGACCATTCTTTTTGTTCTGAACCATTTGTCCCCATCCAGTCCATAAAACGCAAGACTCTAAATTTTTTAATCTTGTCTATAAACAGCGGATTAAATGTTTCACCACGTTGAAAAAGCTGTTCATCTTGGGAGTGAACAACTTTAATATTGCGGATATAGTTCCCTGTTTTCTTGGGATCGGTAGCAGTAATTATAATCATGATGCCTTCGCCTTGTGTGGCATCGACATTAAGGATATCCCTCCCAGGTTTCGACGCAGCCTCATCTTTTTTGGCATCAAAGCCATATTCGATCGCACCTTCACCCTCATAAGTAACAATATATTGTCCTGAAGGATAGCGATTGGGGATTTCCCTAAGTAATAGCGTACTTACCCTGGTATATTTAGGAGCATCTTCGGGGGATGGGAGAGACTTCACCCACCCATTTTCATCAAGATTTAAAAGATTATACTCCTCTGTATCCCATTCACCTTTACAGTTTGGTTGTCCGCTAACGCATTGAGTTATCCATTGTCTAGAAGATTTGAAAGCATCTAAAAAGGGTAATTGTGTGGAGTAGTCAGCAATACCATTAAGCCCAACTCCTAAAGAAGAGCGAGAATTTGATGTGTTTTGTACATCTGCACGCACCGCTACTTTGTTATCTACTTGCCGTACTGGTGTGGGAGCAATATTAGTTGTTAAAGCCCAACATCCGGGAATAAAAATGACAAAAATTAATAAACCCAGCACAAAGCCCAGAGCTTTGTTGTTCGATCTGATACTTAATCGAGACATAAATTTGACTAATTTGATTATTTTAGTTAAAATCGCAACGGGTGCGACCAGTTTTAATTTTGATATTTTATCAAAAAGTTCCTTCTCAAACTATCAGCTATAAGATTATTAACATTTTTGCCTCTCTGTGCAGGGGCGATCGCCGTTTCTGTCCCCAAGTGTGATCGCCCATCTAATCCTCTTTATCCAAATCTTCTTTTTTCGGAGTTTCCTCAGTAGAGGGGAATTCTAGTCGAATGTTAATATCAATTGATATTGTATTTTTCTCAATCACACCTATACCAACTATTTTTACTAATGCTTCTGTGGGTAGAGAATTAGGCGTTGCTGATTTAGGGTATGACAGGCTAAATATGCAAGTCATAGAAACCAGTATTCACAAAACTTCGGGATTTTTAAGTGATTTTTTTCATACCCTGGTTAAACAACGCCGAGAATTATTTATTTTAAATTCAGGAGAAGACAGAGTTTTCGATCCGGCTTCCTGTAGCCGATCGCAAATATTGCGCCAATTGCCTACAGGTTCGTTAGGTACATCTGCGAGTTTTTTAACATATTGGTATAAAGTTTTACATAAATAAAATTCTGCACTTTTGGAACTCTGAAACAGTTGGCGAGCGATTTCAGTGGGACTGCAACCGGAAAGCAATCCTCGGAGGTAAAGTTTTTCTGTTTCTGTTAGTTTCCTTCGCGATCTTATAATTGTAAAGTGCTGACAACAAATTACAACGGAGACTATAACAGCGGCGACGATTTCGATCGGGTTCCCACCTCCAATTTTTAGCTGGGCTGCCCATGTGAGATGCTCCCCACTCTGCTCCAATTAAACAATTTTTTTTATAGTTTAACTAAAATTAGTTGGCAAGAAGTATATTCAAAAAACACCCAAACCTATTTGGATAAAATTTAAAAATTTGCTCTATTGATAACTGATGAATTAATCAAATATGAGGCATTAAAATATCTAGCTAAGGATCGCGAATTAAATAACTTACAATTTTAATTGTTATGGTGGGATGGGCGGGACGCCCGTCCCACTTTCAAGAGTGGAAGTTATTTAATTCTCATTCCTAAAAACAATCCTGGAAGCGAAAAAATACGATCGAGTTGTTCAGATTGCTAAAATTCTAGGGCTAGAGCGAGTCAGAGTTACTTCTTGGGGGTTTATTTTTCCTCCCGACTTGTAAAGCTAGTACGGGCAACTAAATTAATAACTCATTCTCTTTGTCTCTCGCCCCTGCCCATCTCTGGATCAGGGCGATCGCCGCCGATCCCCCAGCATCTCGCATTCTCCTCAATTCATACTTTATGCGGATGAAAACGCTGGCCCCAATTTGAGAAACTGAAAAGTGGCGTTACCCTTTTTTTAGCGATGGCAAACCGAGTTTTGATTGTCGGCGGTCGGGGACGAATTGGCAGCAGCGTTGCCCAAGACCTTGTTACCCATACCGACGCGGAAATTACTATTACCGGACGCAATTCTGAAGCCTCTATTGGGCGGGGATTGCCGCCGGATCGGGTGCATTTCCAAACTTTAGATTTAGCAGACAGTGCAGCCCTGCACCAAGCGGTTTCATCCTCTAATCTCGTCGTTCACTGTGCCGGGCCTTTTCACTACCGAGACGCCAGTGTATTGAAAACTTGCATAGAAGCAGGCGTTAATTATACTGATGTCAGCGACAGCCGCAGTTTTACTCGCAGGGCTTTAGAATTGCGCGAAACTGCTAAGAAGGCTGGGATAACGGCTATTATTAATACGGGAATTTTTCCCGGTGTTTCTAATAGCATGGTGCGGCGAGATGTGGAACAATTAGATGAAGCAGAACACATCCATTTGAGTTATGTTGTCGGAGGTTCGGGCGGCGCTGGCGTTACCGTCATGAGAACCACTTTTTTAGGTTTGCAAACCCCTTTTGACGTTTGGGCTGATCGCAAGTGGCAGCAAGTACAACCCTACAGCGATCGCGAAACAATTGAATTTCCCGCACCCTACGGCAACACAGGGGTTTACTGGTTCGATATGCCGGAAGCAATCACTTTGCCCGAAACTTTCCCCGTCAAATCAGTTGTGACTAAATTCGGTACGTCTCCCGACCTTTACAATCACCTTACGTGGTTTGTTGCCAAGTATTGGCCGGCTAGCTGGCTCAAAAATAACTCCGTGATTGAATTTCTCTCCTATGTCAGTTATGGGATGACCAGTGTTACTAATAGTTTTAGTGGGGTTGGTGTGGCAGTGCGATCGCAAGTGACTGGTCTCAAAAACGGCAAACTGACTAAAGTTTGCTCGACAGCGGTACACCCCAGTGCTGCCGTCGCTACGGGCATCGGTACTGGCAGCATAGCTCAATTAATGTTAGAAGGTAAACTGGAAAAACCGGGCGTTTGGTCGGTAGAGCAAGCTCTTTCTACTGAGCTATTTGAACGAGCTATGCAGAACAGAAACCTAGAGATAGAGCAGGTGGTTTTGTAGTGAGTTAGGTTATTTATAGCAATTTAAAATGTTCAAAAATGGAATTTTTTCCAGAAATGCGAAGATGCGAAAGACGCGCCGAAAAAGAAGAGTCAGGGGCTTCGTAATTGATGAGAAAACCCCTAGATAGGGTTCCTCGCAGGAATTGCGAGCGCCCCTCATAGGAGATGAGTTCCGCTTGTCTAACTAATCTATCTTTTGGTAGAAGTAATAGTAACAAGCAGGCGCTTAAGATATGGGATGTCACGGGAAACATCCCTTTTGGCTCGGTCTAGATGCGGTAGCTGCGACAAAGATTGCGCTTGAACCAAGGTTGTAAATGTGCGATCGCAGTGAAGGGGCGACAAACACCATAATTTTTGCGGAAAAATACGAGGAGAAGTTGATATGAAGCGGGTTTTAAAAGCTCTCGGAAAAACATTGAGCCAAAGCATTTTGCTGGTCTGTACCCTGGCGTTCATTGGTCTGTTAAGTCTAGCGGTAGTACCCAGTCAGGCTGCTTACGCAGGTCAAGACAGGACTCAGGCGCAGCCAGAAGCTAAAATTACTGACCCCGCAGAAAGTTTCGAGGATCTCAATCCCCAAGCAGCTTACGAAGAAATAGTCAAAACCTCTCAAAATCCTGCAAAGGTCGAGAAAGCTTACGACGAAAGCTTAAAAGAGTACAAGGGAGAACACCCGCAAGAAGGAATAGTTCAAAAAGCTGAAGATTTGATCGAAAAGGTCACAGGCAACTAATAAATCAAGAGATTTATATATAACTCAAGTTGCTGGTAAATACACAGCTTCAGTGAGTACACAATAAAGCCGATCTCAGAACTCAATTGAACATAATGATTTAGGGTGCGCCTCGGCGCACCTTATCGCTTGAGAGTAGTGTGTAAAGCTACTTTTTGATACGAGAAGTATTTTCTTATTTCCCTCCTTTTGCAGCTAGCAGCTTCATCCTTAAGGCAGATGAATAGATATAAATTTAAAAGGTAAATTTAATAATAGTTACATTTAGATAAAAGGAAAAAATATCATGAGCGATGACAAAAAAACGGTACATGAACCTGATGCTAACCTCGACCCGCTTTCGGGGGAAACAGGGGCTCATCCAGTGGCAACGGGTATCGGTGCGGCGAGTGCCGGTGCTGCGGGTGCTGCGATCGGCGGTGCCATCGGCGGGCCTGTAGGAGCAGTTGTCGGCGCTGTGGTGGGTTCGTTTGGCGGCGGTTTGGTGGGCAAAGGTGTGGGCGAGGCGATCGACCCCACGGTAGAAGATGCTTACTGGCAAAGCAACTACAGTTCCCGTCCTTACGTGGAAACTAGCGCAACTTACGAAGACTATCAGCCTGCATACCGCACTGGTTATGAGGGATACAGTCGCTATGGCGCTACTGGTAAGAAATTCAACGAGATCGAACCGGATTTGCAGCGCGACTACGAAACAAATCGCGGTAAGTCTAAAGTGAGTTGGGAAAAAGCTAAGCACGCCACGCGCGACGCTTGGGATCGGGTGGAACGGGCTGTTCCTGGCGACATTGACAAAGACGGCCGCTAAGGGCTTACGCCAAGTATTTCTCTGTCTTGGAGACACACAAACTCAAGCGTTCCGGTTATTTTTAGCCGGGTACCGGAATGGAGTGAAGTGTTTGATAAAAAAAACCCGGCTGCAGCGTCTTGGACTGTTGTTGATAGATAGCACAGTTTTTAATGCGAGTTTAGCGAAGTTTTTGGGGATTTTAAGCCCCTCTCTACATCGGAGAGGGTATTTTTATGCTCCCTTGAAATCGCATTTTTCAGCACGATTCTTATTTCACAGGACTGTTCGCTGTGAGAACTCGCTAGAGACGTAGAGGCTTTGCTGTGCGGGACGATCGCACTCGTAATAAATGCTTTTTACCAAATCGGGAGGATTCCGTTTGAGATTAACATTTTTTTTTGACTATTAGCCTTAAAATTAAACTTATTCAGGACTGAGACATCGAGCGCGATGCGCTTTTTTCAATCGGAGCCGGATCGTAAAGCGTCGGTGGCTTCAAGTCCGATAATTGTTAATCTAAATCCTCTCATTCAAAATTGGTATTACTTGTGGATGAAATGTTGGAAAGAGCTTGGACACTCAAGCAAAATTTAATTGACTTTGTGCTGGATGCTGAGGGAGAGTTGGCGGTAGCTTTGGAAGCTTATGCTGCAGCTCGATCCACCGGCGAGCGCTACGATATTGCTCAGCAAAATCAAGTGATTGACAGTTTTACTATCGAAGGTAAAGTCGGAGAGAAAACCCCGATCGAGCTATTTGTCGAAAGTCAGCCAGATTTAACAGAGAGCGATCGTAGCTTGCTGGAAAGTTGGGAACACAGAAGCTTCACCGGCTTATTTGAAATCACTCAACTTTCCCCCGACAGGTTTGAACTGATGAACTGGCTGACGGCTAAGCACTACGTAGTCAAGCCCAACAGTCCTAATTTTCTTGCAGAAATGTCTCGCTTTAAGTTAGGAGAAATCTTGCGGGCTCGGATTGCTCCTCTCACCGATGACTGGTGGATACTATCGGGCCCTCCGATACCGATGGGGAAATTGGGCAAGCCGAAGTTGGCGGTGGCGATCGGCAATTTCAAGCAAAATCACAAAAATAACCTATACAGCGATGCGCCGGAATTGTTAGAGCAAGCTTGGCATTCGGTAGAACAGTACCACGAAGATTTTACCGAATTTTTTGGCAGCGAGGAAGTTACGCTATCGGGATATCACCTGAATAAACAGTTGGCTGAATTTCAGGAATTCATCACTAAAAAACGCCTAGCGGATATCGGCATTGATGAACATAAATCTCTGGCGGAGATCGTTGAAGATGCTGGAGTCGATGCAGAAGAAATTAAAGCAGCAGCTATAGCAGCAGCCGGTGCAGATCCGTCTTCAGTGGAGGTAGGGATCGATAGCGATCCTCACTCAAAAATGGTAATGCCGAAAGTTGAATTGCCCGATCGCTTTAAGAAAGCCGAACAGGTGACAGCACTTTCTCATCCACGCTGGGGACAAACCTTTTTGTCTACTTACGCTCAATTTACTGCACTGCTAGCAGCCGAAGATTTTTCAACCGTTCCCGGTTACGAAAAGCTGGTGCGTAACTATCTAGAAGATGCTGGAATTAATGTCTGGATTTGGCAACGGTTAGCTAAAGTTAATCCAACGAAATTAGAACAAATTTTGCAAACTGTATTGGAACGTAAAGACTTTCAGATCGAACGCGATTTAGATGCTTTGCTGCAAGAGTTTAAAAAACCCTTAGAACCCGAACTCCCCGAAATTGCAAGCGTTCCCGTGCACCTGCACAACTTATTTCAGGAAGCTTTAGGCGAAGTTAATAAGTCAAAGTCTAAACCGCAGGAGAAAAAGAAAAGCTCTAAAGGCTTTAAATCCTAAGCAACCGAGTTTGTGGCATACTCACAGCTAACTGTGAGCTTATTGCCCGGTAATATCACTCAAATAGCTTTGCAGTCAGGACTTGAGTTTTTCTTCACCGCGATCGAAAAAACTGAAGTCCTCACTACAAACACTTTTTTTAATCTTCAACTTGTCGAACAGCCATGCGTTGCAGCGGCAGACTGAGTATGCTAGAAGCAGTCAACAAGTAAGAAAGAACAGTAGTCAGCTTCAAACTGAGCAATAACCAGCTATCTTCTGGTAGGTGAAGTTTTAGCCCGAAAAAAGAGATGCAGTACACTATCCAGTAAGTAAAGCTCATCTTGATTAGGATTTCTTCGCTCAAAGTGCGCTCGTCCGTTGGCTGCGAGTTGCGATGATCACCCAGCAGGACTAGACCCGCAATAGAAGCCACAAAAGAAACCATAACGAGATAGTCATGCCAGTTAAGCTCAACCATTTCTAAACTCCGCTTTTATCCGAATTTTTGGAATCAGACATCAGTCTAAAGGATAAGTTTTCCCGGTCAAAGCAATAGTTACAAATTGAAACAGCCGCAGTTACAAATCGCAATGAAAATTCCCCGCAACCACCAGCCACAGGCTCGTTTAGTCAGCCGCCAAGGACAATTGCCCTTAAATATTGTCAAGTTGGGAGTACCGCGCCTGCATTTTGCCGACCTCTACCACAGGCTACTAACTCTTTCTTGGCCACAATTTTTCATCCTGATTTGTCTCTCCTATACAGTCACGAATTCTTTATTTGCCTTAGCTTACTTGGCGGGAGGAGATTGCATTGCTAACGCGCGGCCGGGTTCTTTCCCAGATGCCTTTTTTTTCAGCATCCAAACAATGGCGACGATCGGCTACGGCTCTATGTATCCGCGCACGGATTACGCTAATACTATAGTCGCGATCCAAGCGCTTTTTGCTTTGTGGGGAGTCGCGATGGTGACGGGACTCGCTTTTTCGAGATTTTCCAGACCAACAGCTAGAGTTATCTTCAGCCGCGTAGCTGTGATCGCTCCTTTTAACGGCGTTCCGACTCTGATGTACCGCACTGCAAATCAGCGTTTTAACCAAATTTTAGAAGCGCAGCAGCGAGCTACTTTGATCCGTGACGAGGTAACATCGGAAGGAGAATTTATGCGGCGTTTTTACGATTTGCAATTGGTGCGAAGTCACTCTCCGGTTTTTGCATTAACTTGGACGGTTATGCACGCAATTGAGGAGAGCAGTCCTTTGTACCAACTTACTGCTCAAGACTTGATGGAACAGCAAGCGGAAATTGTAATTACGTTAACAGGAATTGATGAAAGTGTTTCGCAAACTATTCATGCGCGACATTCTTTTGTGGCATCTGAAATTATGTGGAATATGCGGTTTGTAGATATTTTTTTGAAATCGGCGACGGGAGGGCGGGTGGTTGATTATACTCGGTTTCACGATGTGAAGCCTGTGGAATGAAAGTTTTGATTTAGCCACCAGTGCTAGAATACCTGTATGGCAAAAAAAATTAATATTCATGACCTCAATAATTGCAAAGATGACACTGAAAGAATTGCAACCGCAACTCTTGGCTTTAACTCCAGAAGAGAAGGCTCAAGCTATAGAATTACTAGCCCAAAGTTTAAGAAAATTTTGGTCGGGAATTCAAAAGACTCCCGGCGTGTGCGGCGGCGATGCTTGCATCAGACAAACGCGAATTCCTGTTTGGGTGCTGGTGAATGCTCGCCGTTTAGGTATTTCTGAAGCTGAACTCCTAGAAGACTATCCGACTCTGCGTGCCGCTGACTTGGCGAATGCTTGGGCTTATGCTGAGGCATATTTTGATGAGATTGAAACAGCAATTCAAGAAAATGAGGAAGATTGAAAAGTGGCGCGTTTCTATTAAAATAAACAAAATACTCCTTGTACTATGCGAATAATTCATACTGCTGACTGGCATTTAGGGCGACGTTTTCGAGGGATCGATCGCACTTTTGAAATTGCGATCGCCCTCGAACAGATTTTGAAGCAAGCAAAAGCCTTGGATGTCGATGCTGTGCTCGTTGCCGGCGACATTTTCGACGTACCCAACCCTCCCGCTTACGCCGAACGCATTGCTTATAACTTTTTCTGCGAACTCCAAGCAGCAGGAATTCCCGCAATTGCGATCGCCGGTAATCACGATTCCGCATCCCGCATCGACAGCATCGCGCAATTGCTTTCCCTCGCAGGTGTTCGCGCTTTAGGCAAACCCAGGCTTTCCGCCGACGGTGGCACGATTACTCTTAATACAAAAAGCGGTAAACTTTGTGTGGGAGCGATGCCTTTTGCTTCCGAACAAAGACTGTTAGATGCTAATTCTCTTTGGCAGTCTGGCGATGCCGATCGCCGAAAAGATTACCGCGAAATCGTAGCATATTTACTCGAAGATTTAACCAGAGATTTTAGAGACAATACTGTCAATTTTCTCATGGGACACATGAGCATTGACGGCGCTCGATTGGCAAAATCTGAAGCCGCTTATTACACGCGAGAAAAATACCTGCTGTCCTCGCAAACTCTGCCCCCGGAAGCTCAGTATGTTGCCCTCGGACACATCCACATTCACCAACGGATTTCTGAGACTTCTCCCGCTTATTATTCCGGTTCTTTGATTCAGTTAGATTTTGGAGAAGCGGAACAGGAAAAAGGATTTTGCTTGATAGAAGTTGAGCCGGGAAGTCAGGCAAAGGTGGAATTTAAGCCTGTGGCTTGCCACAAGCCGTTAAAAGTGCTTAAATGTCATAACGACAATCTTGATGAAACTTTAGAAGCTCATCAGTACCATCCGGGTTTCTTGAAAGTAATTGTCGAACTAGACAGTCCGCAAATCGGACTTGCAGATCGTGTGCGCCAAATCTGTTCTCAAGCGCTGTTAATTGAACCGCGCTATCCAGATGCAGCGCTAGAAGCAACAGAAATAACTAATATCGATCCCAATAATTTCGATCCGGCAACCGAGTTTTGCAACTATTATCAAAACCGATTGGGAACGACACCGAAACTGGCAGTATTGGAGGAATTTAAAAATTTGTACAAGAAGTTTAAGGAAACAGTTAACAATTAAATGGGTAAAAAGATACAATCCAAAATCCAAAATCTCAAATTTCAAATAGTGTTAAGACTGAAACCCACGCTCAATGTCGCTTGTAGTCGAGTCTAGATCCCCCTAAATCCCCCTTAAGAAGGGGGACTTTGATAATACTCTTGTCCCCCCCCTTGTTAAGGGGGGGTAGTGGGGATAGGGAAGACTGTAGACCTGAATATAACAATCTAAAACCCCAAATCTTAAAACTAAAATCAATATGCGTCCACTCGAACTTATTCTCGAAGGATTTACCAGCTTCCACCAGGAACAGCGTTTAGATTTTGGTCAACTCGATTTGTTTGCAATTACTGGTGCTACAGGTGCGGGCAAATCTTCACTGTTAGATGCCATGACTTACGCTCTTTTTGGCACTACTACTCGCAGTGGCAAACAAGTAAGTGATTTGGCAAGTCAAGGTAGCGAGAATTTAAAAGTGCAGTTGCGTTTTGCTGTGGGTTCGGCACAGTATCGGGTGACGCGAAGGTGGCGTTTTCGTCCGAAATCTCCCGAAAATAAGGTGATTTTGGACAACTGGCAAAATGGTCAATGGGAAACTTTGGGGACGAGTATCGTTGCTGTTCAAAATACCATTGAACAGATTTTAGGAATGGATTTTGATACTTTTACGCGAGCAATTGTTCTGCCTCAAGGCAAGTTTGATGAGTTTATTAAAGGGGATACATCCAAACGTCGGGAAATTTTGCGGCAGCTAGCGGGATTTGAGATTTTTGAGCAGATGCGGAAGGAAACAAATGAACTCGCAAAGTTGCTGAAACAGGAACGGGAAATGGTGGAAAGGCAGCTAGCGGATTTGAGTGCGCCGACGGCTGATGAGGTGGCTCAAAGACGATCGCAACTTTTGATTTTAGAGCAGCAGTTGCCCCAGTTCGATCGCGCTGTGATGAAAGCTCAGAAGGATCTAGATGAAGAGGAACAGCTATTTTCGCAAATCGCTCGCTGGCAAGAGCTGCAACAACAACTGACCCAATTAAATGCTAATTCTGCAGAGGTGACCATTTTAGCACAGCGTTTAGAAAGAGCGCAAGCTGCCAATCATTTACAGGGAGATTGGGCTTTAGTGCGATCGGCTCGCAGTCAGTATGAAACTGCCGAAAGTGCCTCGGTGGCAGCGCGAAAGCAGTTAATTAAAGCTCGATCTGAGCTAGCAGTAGAGCAGCAGCAACTTGACGTGGCAAAAGCTAAAGAAGAGGTGCTAGCGCCACAAATTAAGGCTCGCGAAGATGCTCTAGCTGCTGCTAAAGTATATGAAGAACAACGCGCTCAATTAGAAAAAGAAGTTGCGCTTGCCCAAAAAATTCAACAGGAAAAACTCCGCTTTTTTATGGCAGCAGATAAAGAACTGCAAGCTGCTAACACTAAAATTCAAGGCGCGGGTTTTCGAGTTACTCAAGCAGCGGCACAGCTCGAACAGTATGCGCCGGGAGGAAAGCGTTTAGAGCAATTGCAGCAAATTTCACCCTTATTGATGGAATTGCAGCTAATTACCAAGCAGCAAAAGACTCAGCAAGAACAGTTGGATAAATCTCTGGCAGATAAGGAAAAAGCTCAACAGAATTATGTGCAGATTGCCGCTAATTTAGAAGCAGCAGAAATCCGACTAAAAGAGTGCGATCGCGACTTAGAAGTGGCCCAAACTGCTAATGCGGAAGCCGCACGTTTAGAGAGTGTGGCTGCTGTCAGAATGTCGCTGAATTCTGGCGATACTTGCCCGGTGTGCGGGGGGGTGCATCCTGAGAGCGATCGGCTCCCTCCTTTGCCCAATTCTAACATTGTCGATGTGGCTGGTTTGCGGCAAAGGTTGGCTGCTGCAAATCAGGTTTTTCAAGATGCTCAAAGGTTTGCTGCTGAGGGAAAAAGTGCAGTGGCAGCCTGCCTGCAAAAAGAGTCGGAAATTGTTCAAATGTTGGAATTAACTGCGAATAAAGTTGCTCAATTGCAGCAGGAAATCACTCATGTGCTGGAAAATCCTCAGTGGGAAAGCTTGGGGTTGCAGCAGGAGTTGGTACTCCTTAAAGAGAGTGATCGCCAATATCGCCAAACCGAACAGCAGTTCCAACTCGCATCATTGGAATATGATAATTTTCAACAAAAATTTAATTTTGCTGTGGCGACTCAAGCAGCTAAACAGCAGGAATATCAAGATGCGATCGCCGAATCAGACCGTCGCCAGCAGCAGTTGCAAAGTTGTGTAAATGCGCTTTATCAAATTACCGAATATCAACCTTATGCTAATTTAGCAAAAGCCTTAGAACAAGACAAGCAAGACTTGGCAAATCTGCTAAAAGTTGCCGAAAAATCCTACCAAACTGCTCAAAATAAGGTTATTCAAGCTGCTGAGAGAGAGCAACAAGCTGGAGAAGCTTTTGGACAAGCCCAGGCTCATAAACAGCAGTTAAACATGGATTGGTCAGCAAAATTAACGGCGGCTGATTTCACAGAAGAGACATTTTTAGCAGCGGTTGCGACAGTTAAGGAACAATCAGACTGGGAAAATACTATTCGCTCTCACCGCGAATCAAAAATTCAGTTAGAGACGCGGGCGAAAGATTTGAGCGAGGCGATCGCAGGCAGAACTACGGATGAGAATACTTTAGCACAAGTGCGATCGGCAAAACATACCGCCCAAGAAAACCTCAAACAAGCCAACAACAACCGCGCCGAACTGTTAGCTTGGATTCAAGTAGCAGCTCAAAATCTCGAACAAGCCGAAAGACTGTCACAGCAAATCACAAATTTCACAGAACAAGAGCAAACTTATCACACCTTAGCGCAGAATCTCAAATCCAACGAATTTCAATCCTACATTTTAGAACATTTAGAAGCAGAATTAGTCGGCAGCGCCACCTTAATTTTGCAAGAATTAACCGAAAATCGCTACAAACTAAAAAACCAAGACGGCGAATACTGGGTAGCAGATAATTGGAACGGTGGCGAAGCTAGACGAGTACGCACTCTTTCCGGTGGCGAAACCTTTGCAACTTCCTTATCAATGGCTTTAGCTTTGTCAGAAAAACTGTCTCAAGGAGCTCACTTGGGCAGCTTATTTCTTGATGAAGGATTTGGCACTTTAGATACCGAAACTCTCGAAAGCGTTACTCAAATTTTAGAATCTTTGCGGCAGCGAGACAGGCTGATTGGAGTGATTACCCACGTTCGAGAATTGGGCGAAAGATTGCCCGCACAGGTTAAAGTTTCTAAATCCCCGCAAGGTTCTAAAATAGAAGTACATAGATCCTAAAGTGGAGAGGCGCGTGCGTGAAATAGTAAATTTGCTTAAGGACGTACATTATAACTAAACCTGCCCTACAATTCCCTATAATATATGATGAAAAATCACGCGACTCGAATGCAATCGGTACAGTCGCCCATAATTCCAGTAGTTGGCGAACTGATTCGCCAAAATCCGGGAACGATATCATTAGGACAAGGCGTAGTTTACTACAATCCGCCACAAGAATCATTTGATAAAATCCCGGAATTTTTCGCAAATCCCGACAATCACAAATACAAAGCCGTGGAAGGAATTCCACAATTACAGGATGCAATCGCAGCCAAACTAAAAACCGATAACGGCATAGAAATTAATAGCAAAAACTGCATTGTTGTTACCGCCGGCAGTAACATGGGATTTACCAACGCCCTTCTCGCTATCACCTCGGCGGGAGACGAAGTTATTATCCAATCACCTTATTACTTCAACCACGAAATGGCTGCAATCATGGCAAATTGCCGACCAGTGATAGTAGAAACAGACGCCAACTATCAACTTAATATCGATGCTATAAAAAAAGCAATTACTGACAAAACGCGAGCCATAGTTACCATTTCACCAAATAATCCCACTGGTGTTGTTTATTCGGTCGAAGCACTCCGGGAAGTTAACGAAATTTGTCGCCAGCACAACATCTATCACATCAGCGATGAAGCTTACGAATATTTTACTTATAACGGCGTAAAACACTGTTCGCCCGCCGCTTTTCCCAATAGCAGCGAACATACAATTTCTCTATTTAGCCTCTCCAAAGCCTACGGTTTTGCGAGTTGGCGCATCGGGTATATGGTAATACCAGAACACTTGCTCGTTTCTGTGAGAAAGATTCAAGATACCATCTTAATTTGTCCGCCCGTAATTTCTCAGTATGCAGCCCTGGGAGCCTTGCAAGTTGGTAGAGGTTACTGCGATAATTATGTAACGGCGATCGCATCTGTGCGCCAACTCGTATTAGACGAACTCAATACCATCCAAAATTTGTGTACCATTTCCCCAGCCTGCGGAGCATTTTACTTTTTCTTGAAAGTTGATACTGAACTCGATACAATGGAATTAGTAGAAAAATTAATTCGCGAATATCGCGTAGCAGTGCTTCCCGGTACAACCTTCGGCATGGATAACGGCTGCTATTTGCGCGTTGCTTATGGTGCTTTGGAGAAATCAACCGCCACCGCAGGTATTAGGAGATTAGTTAAAGGTTTGAAGACAATTTTAAACAAGTAAAATAGGAAATTTAAAAATGGTTGCCACGAACTTGAAAGCAAATACAAATATTCAAGATACCTCCGCTGCCAAACTGGCAGACTTGCGTGATTTGATGGCAGATTACGAATTAGATTGCTATTACATCCCAGCGGTTGACGAACATTTAAATTTATCAGTTCCAGCAGCCAAGCAGCGACGAGCTTGGATGTGCGGTTTTACGGGTTCCGCTGGCGATTTGTTGGTTGACAAAGATTCCGCTTGGTTGTTTGTGGATTCCCGCTACTACGAACAAGCCGAATTACAAGTCGATACTGGAATTATTCAAATATCGAAACTCGGCTTAGAAGGAAATTTAACCTTGATTGAAACTTTAGAAAAACTGGCTGTAGAATCGGCAGAAAAATCAAGGAAAATTCGCATGGGTTTTGACCCATTTACTGTAGCGACAGAGCAATATCAAAATTGGGTAAAAAAATTTGCCACTGCGGAGATTGAACTCATACCAATCCGGGAGAATTTGACAGACAAAGTGCGATCGCAAACTCCTTGGCAAACAGCAGAGACTTTACCCGCGATTGATGCAGAGCCCATATTTAGCTTACCTGTATCCCTGACAGGAGAAACCGCGGCCGAAAAATTAGCCAGAGTCAGGGAAGCGATGCAAAAAGCCAACATCGATGTACTTCCGATTACCAACCTGAATCAAATAGCGTGGCTGTTCAATCTCCGAGGCTCGGATATTCCCCACATTCCCATTTTCATCTCCTATGCCATTGTCACAACAGATTCAGCGTTTTTGTTTACAAATCCTGAACGAATTTCCCCCGAAATCAAGCAAGAATTGCGGGCGGATGTAACTTTGCTTCCCTACGCAGACTATCCGCATACATTAGAAACTTGCGTAAATTTGCCACATAAAGTTCGGGTACTTTTAGACCCGAAACACAGCACAGCAGGCACGTACCAGTTAATATTAAACCATCAAGAAGCACAGTTTTACAACATCGAAATAGTTTTTAATGCACATCCGGTAGAAGGGATGAAAGCTCGCAAAAATCCCGTAGAAATTGAGCAGATGAAATCAGCCAATTTTAAAGCAAGTCGAGCGAAAACTTTGGCTTTAAAGTGGTTGACAGAACAGCTAGAAAATGGTAAGGTAGTGACAGAGTTTGATGTCAAAGAAAGCATCGAACATTTTTACCAAGAAGAAACAGATTTTCAGACTTTAACTTTTAGAACGATCGCCGGTGCGGGAGCCAATAGCTCGATCGTACATTACGGAACCCCCAGCCCAGAAATAACGTTAAAACCGGGGGAACTGCTGTTATTGGACTCAGGAGCGCAATATTTAGCAGGTACAACCGACGATACGAGAACAATAAGTATTGGAGAACCGACGGCGCTACAAATAGAACACTACACAACAGTCTTAATCGCGCACATCAACTGTGCAATGCAGCAATTCCCCAAAGGAACAACGGGAGCGCAATTAGATGCGATCGCCCGTGCGGTATTATGGCAAGAACAGCTAGACTACGGACACGGTACAGGGCACGGAGTCGGCGCGTTTTTAGCCGGTCACGAAGGGCCAAACGGCATCAGCAAATCTGTGCAGTATCCCCTGGAAGCGGGAATGGTAACGAGCATCGAACCGGGATATTACGAACCAGGATGGGGCGGAATTCGCATCGAAAATCTCTATGTTGTCAGGGAAATGCCATCCAAAAACGGTACCGTTTGGTACGGATTTGAATCGCTGACGTATATTCCGTTTGAGCGCAAATTAATAAATGTCGATCGACTGTCAAAGACTCAACTCGCATGGTTGAATAATTATCATGCTTCCGTAGTCGAGAAACTGGAACCCGTACTTGATGCAGCAGCAATTGAATGGTTGAAAAAAGCCTGCGCTGCGTTAGGTAAAATTGATGTTACTGTTAGCCTATAAGCCGATCGTACTCTGCGTGCGCGCCGATCCAAAACCACAAAATACCCTGCTCAATCCCTATACCCAAAGCTCGGTAGTCTTGTCCGGCTCTGACTGACCAATACTTGCCGACTTTTTTGAAATGCAGCGATGGATGAGTTGGATCGGCTTTGAGTAATTCGTAACATCGATCGGCTGAAAGCTTTACTGTTTCAGGTAAAGCGTTGTAGCATTCCCAAAATCGACGAGTCGTGTAGTGCATCAAATTTCCCGATAGCGCCCCGCCTCAAAATCTGCGATCGCCTCCTGGGCTAAATCTTCCAACTTACCGCCAGCAATATCTTGTTCTAACTGATCGTCCCAACGCCGATAATCCAACTCAAGAAACCATTCCAAAAGTTGATGAAACTTATCTGGTGGTAGATCCAGGATAGCGGCTTCAATTTGCTCGATCGTCAACATAGAGCTTATGATTTGTAGATAGTTATGTTATATCTATCAAAATTATACTAATAAAGCTGGTGACAGGATTTGAACCTGCGACAGGCTGATTACAAATCAGCTACTCTACCAACTGAGTTACACCAGCAGTGAAAATTAATATAGCAAACTTATAGTCATTAGCGCAACCCCCCCAGCCAACTTTTTTTTCAAATTCGCTCAAAACCCCTCCCCGTAAGGCCAAACCGGAATTGTCTGCCCGCTGCCCACAGCCCAGTGCCAATTAACTAATCGCAGCGCCAAATCTTAATCGTCTGATCCGCACTGCCGCTGGCGAGCAAATTGCCCGAAGGTGCGATCGCCACCGAGTACACCGTACCCGAATGTCCCTTAAGACTGGTCAACAATTCCCCGGTCTGCAAATTCCAAATATTAATCGTATTATCATCGCACCCGCTAGCCAAAGTCAAACCGTCCCCACTGATAGCAACCGACTCGCCCCGACTCACATAATTCTTCAAAATATGCAGGGCCTCATTCGTTCCTAAATTCGGTACACCCTTTCCCCTCCCAGAATTAGTATTTAAAATCCGCAACAAACTGCCCGTATGCAAATTTCGCAGCTTAATCGTATAATCATTGCTGACGCTAGCAAGAATCTGACCATCCGGCGCGATCGCCACAGAATTCACCCCAACATTCAACCCCGAAAGAGTCCGCAGCAACTTGCCGCTTTCCACATCCCAAACCTTACTCGTCGCATCCGAACTGCCACTCGCCAATATTTTACCGTCCGGGCTAAAAACCACCGCATTCACATTGTCAGAATGACCCTTCAAAGTCCGCAGCAACTCACCACTCCGCAAATTCCACAGCTTAATCGTATTATCAGCCCCGCCGCAGCTAGCAATTACCAGGCGCTTCGGGTTAATCGCCACCGAATTCACCTCCATAGAATGTCCCGGAAAAGTACACAGCAAATCGCCGTTGTGCAAATTCCAAAACTTAATTGTTTCGTCCGAACTGCCACTGACCAACATTTTTCCGTCATAGCTAATAGCAACCGAATTTACGCGATCGGAATGTCCCGTCAGAGTGCCAATTAATTCCGTTGTTTCTAAATTCCAAATCTTAATAGTTTTATCCCAACTACCGCTAGCCAAAATTTTGCCGTCAGGGCTAATCGCCAGAGAATTCACAAACGATGAATGTCCCGGCAGCGTAAATACACACCGCCATTTCTGATGTTTTAATTTATGAGCTAATTCCTTCACCCGCTTAGCTGCTGCCTCAGCTTCCTCTCTGCGTTTGAGTTCAGCCTCCTCCAAACGCTGGCGTTCCGCCCTAGCTTTCGCCTCTCGCAGCGCCAGCCGCCGCATCTCTCCCTTATAGACTATTCGCTGCTGCTCCTGAATTTCTTTAAGAGTTTCAATATAGGGTTGGGCCCAGTCTTTAGAAAACCATTCCTGAGCAAATTCAGCCTGTAATTTAAATAACTGAGGTTCGTGAGTAAAATCGATATTTAAATAATACAAATCCGCTAAAAAAGCAGCCAATAACTTGTGAATAGTCACAATTATTTGCCGAATAATCCGCAGGCTCAGCTTTTTGTCTTTCCCCTCCGCCTCCAACTGGTGATAAACCTCTTCCCAATTCCAAGGCTGCATCGCCACTAGAGAAACGCTCTGATTGATGACTCCCCAAAAACCAACATGAAAATTAACTTCATAATCGCTGATATCGCTGTACAGTATAGCTGTCGGTACGGGAGACAACACAGTCTGCAACCGCTCCACATCAATATCAGAAATGGATTTTTTGAAATAGTCTCCGTAAAACTGAACCGGGCACAAATCTCCGTGCGGGGGGTAGTGCTGGTTCAAAAAAGCTCTTAACTTAGCCGGCAGCTCGATATTCAGATTGTGGCGAAACGAATCGGGGCAATCTTGGCTAATTTTTGCGGGAGCAACTAACAGCAGCAATCGGTGCTGCTGCTGCTGCAAAATCTGTTCAGTTTCCTGCCTGCTCAAATTAGAAAACCAGTTGTCCCTGTCCCAAATTGTTTGAATTTCGCTCAGCTTAACTCGAATTGCTTCTGATTGAAACTCCCGCATTAAGTCGCGGCAAAGCCGACTAATGGCTCGCTTATCTCTTACTTCTTGTGCCTTAATTCGATTAGCCCGTTCTTCCTTTACCCTTTCTTCTGCGTCGGCGATCGCGATTAATTCTTGTTCTCTGGCCTGCTGCCGCTGCAAATATCTCATTTGTGCTTTAATCCAGCGGGGGTCTTTTTTGATTTGCTGGTTCAAAGCTGAAGAACCCGATGGCTCAATTTCTGCATAGCGTTCGCTGACAGCGTTTGCCCCCAATCTTTCTCCCAATTCAGAGGCTACAGGCTTCAACAGTTCAATTAGGGTGTCTGAGACGGGGCGGGGTAGGGACATACCAGTTAAAACTTTTTCTTAGTTTAAGGGCGATCGCGCGAGTCAATCGATTTTAGATTTTAGATTTTAGATTTTAGATTAAAGAATTGAAGCATTGACCCCACGGATAAATTCGGGGGCAAGTTTATCGGATACAGGTTTTTTATTTCTGGACGGATGAATCCGGGGGCTTGTATCCTGGATGCTTTCGCTCAGGCATATCTCGATGGGGCGGGGGATCTTGGCATGAGCCCTACATTTGGGCGATCGGTCAACGTAAGTAATTGAACAGAATTAATTACACACTGATTCTTTGCTGATTCTTTACTAGACAAGGCTTGTAGCCAAGAGTGTTGTGTAATTAATTGTGTCCTACTACTTATCTATAAGGCGAATCGTGCAGCCGCGCCAGCTTAGCACCTTAACTCAATAAGAGTATTTATACACTTTACATTTTACCCCGAATCTGAATCCAAAGCACCGACGGAAAAGACTTCAGGATATGCGATCGACCCTGAGTTTCCCCAATTTGTTTTTTTTGTTGCCTTTTGACTCGCTCTTGTCTATAATCGTACTTCACAACCATAATTACGGTATTCCTACCCAATAACCGTAGTTTATCTAGAGGAACAAATATAATGAGCCCGTGGCAACGCCTAACTCAACACCTTTACTGGCCGCAACAGCGATCAGCCAGCACAAATCAATCATTTACTGCCATGAGAAGATTTGTATCGCTATTTTTAGTGGGAATAACTTTAAGTCTGGCCGTTGCATCCTGCAGCCAGGGAAGCACCAACAACCCCGCAGCCACTCCAGGCAGTGCTACCCCAGCAGCTAACAAAGGCAACGTAGAATTAACCCTAGTATCCTTCGCCGTCACCAAAGCCGCGCACGAAGCCATAATTCCCAAATTCGTAGAACAATGGCAAAAAGAAAAAGGCCAAACCGTCACTTTCAACCAAAGCTACGGCGGTTCCGGTTCCCAAACTCGCGCAGTAATTGACGGTTTAGAAGCAGACATCGTACACCTAGCCCTAGCCCTCGACACTGCAAAAATCGAAAAAGCCGGACTAATTCAACCTGGGTGGGAAAAAGAAGTTCCCAACGAAGGCATAGTCAGCAAATCCGTAGGAGCAATAGTTACCCGCGAAGGCAATCCCAAAGGCATCAAAACCTGGGAAGATTTAAGCAAAGACGGAGTAAAAGTGATTACTGCCGATCCCAAAACATCAGGCGTTGCCCGTTGGAATTTCCTCGCACTTTGGGGCTCGGTTGTTAAAACCGGAGGAGACGAAACGAAAGCATTAGACTTTACTAGCAAAGTCTACAAAAACGTCCCGATTCTGACTAAAGACGCCCGCGAAGCCACCGACGTATTTTTCAAACAAGGCCAAGGCGATGCCTTAATTAACTACGAAAACGAGATTATTCTGGCTGGTGAGAAAGGCGAAAAACCAACTTATACTATTCCAGAAGTCAATGTTTCGATCGATAATCCGATTGCCATTGTCGATAAAAACGTTGATAAACACGGGACTCGCGAAGTCGCCGAAGCATTTGTCAAATTTCTGTACACCCCGGAAGCTCAGCGAGAATTTGCTAAAGCAGGCTTCCGCCCAGTAGATGCGACAGTAGCGGCGGAACCGGAATTTGCCCAAAAATATCCCCCCATCAAAACCCTCTTTACAGCTCAAGACTTAGGAGGTTGGGGAGATATTCAGCAGAAATTCTTCGATGACGGAGCTGTTTTTGACAAAATCCAAGGTTCAATTAGATAGTAGTGGCCGGGGCGGGTTTACGAGATGATTGGTTTTAGGCAATTATTTTTGGTAAAACCCGCCCCGGAGCGCAATTATTCTTTCCAACTCAAAACTATTGACTTATGGCTGAATCATCTGCAATCAGTAACCCTCAATCTCCGATCGAAAATATCAAAAGGGCGATCGGCAAAATCACATTACCTTGGGGAATCACCCTAGGCTACCTCAGCTTAATGCTATTGCTCCCAGTTGCAGCAATGCTGCTGAAAGCCAGCACAGCCAACCCCGCCGAATTTTGGGCAATTGCCACCAGTCCGATCGCCCTTTCCGCCTACGATGTCACCTTCTTTACGGCATTAATTGCGGCATTAATTAACGGAGTATTCGGCACATTAATTGCCTGGGTATTAGTCCGCTACGACTTTCCCTTAAAACGGATTGTCGATGCAATCGTCGATTTGCCTTTTGCACTGCCCACCTCGGTCGCAGGTTTAACTCTCGCCACTGTTTACAGCGATAACGGCTGGATTGGTTCGCTTTTTGCACCTTTGGGAATCAAGATATCGTTTACTCGATTGGGCGTAGGTATAGCGATGATATTTATTTCTTTGCCATTTATCGTTAGAACCGTACAGCCAGTTTTAAACGAAATGGAAAAAGATATCGAAGAAGCAGCTTGGTGCTTAGGGGCTTCTCAATTTGAAACCTTCTGGCGAGTAGTTTTGCCGCCACTATTTCCGTCTATTTTGACCGGAGTAGCACTTGGCTTTTCGCGAGCGGTTGGCGAGTACGGATCTACTGTAATTGTAGCTTCTAACATACCGTTCAAAGATTTGATCGCGCCAGTTTTAATTTTCCAAAGGTTGGAACAGTACGACTATGCAGGAGCAACAGTTATTGGCACTTTCATGTTAGCTATTTCCCTGGCAATGCTGTTCGCCATAAATCTATTACAAGCATGGAGAAGACGCTATGACGGCTAATATCAATTCACCCGCTGGTTACAAATTTCCGCCCAGTGGTTCTAGCCGGAGTCAGGAAAAAGCTTGGGTAAAACCAACTTTGATCGGAATTGCGATCGGCTATCTCGCTCTGGTCTTATTTATCCCCACTCTCAACGTTTTTTATCAAGCTTTCAGAAAGGGATTTGAGCCATTTTTGTCTAACTTAACTTCGCCGGATTTTCTGCACGCAGCGCAACTTACCCTGGTAATTTCTCTGATAGTTGTGCCTATAAATACAGTATTCGGTTTGTGTGCAGCCTGGGTAATTGGTCGCAATAAATTTCGGGGCCGCACGCTATTAATCAGCCTTTTAGACGTGCCTTTTGCCATCTCTCCCGTAGTTGCAGGTTTAATGATTGTACTGCTTTACGGTCGAGTGGGATGGTTCGGGCCATGGCTGGAGGCGGCCAATATCAGGGTTATTTTTGCCTTCCCTGGAATGGTGCTAGCTACTGCCTTTGTTACCTTGCCTTTTGTGGCGCGCGAAGTAATTCCTGTTTTGGAAGAAGTGGGAACTGATCAAGAAGAGGCGGCGAAAACTTTGGGAGCAAATGACTGGCAAATTTTCTGGAATGTCACGCTTCCGAGTATTCGCTGGGGATTGCTTTACGGAGTAATTTTGACCAATGCTAGAGCAATGGGAGAATTTGGAGCCGTCTCTGTGGTGTCGGGAAATATTGCTAAAAAAACGCAAACTTTGCCTTTGTTTGTAGAGGATGCTTACAAACAGTACGCGACGCAAGCCGCATTTTCGGCGGCGGTAGTTCTCGGTCTTTTAGCAGTTGTTACCCTCGTGCTTAAGGAGATTTTAGAACGAAAAACTAGGATCAAAGAAGTTGCAGAATAGTCATTAGTCATTAGTCATTAGTCATTAGTCATTAGGGTGCGCGCTGGGAACATCATCCCTCAAACGAGTCATTAGTAAAATGCGGCGCTATCGACAATCTGGTTGGAAGCTCGAAAATCTCACAGCGACCCATTCTACAAGATATTGGTGCAAAGTGTAAACTGAAACAAAAATTAGGAGTCCCAAATGTTAGCTAACAATACTAGCGAATCGGAATTTGAGGCGATCGGCGATTTTCACAGAACCCACGAATCAGATATTCCCCACTCTGATAGTGGTGACAGCAGACCAACTCAAACCCGCATTCGCATTCGTGTTCCTAAAGAATACCATCAGGAACCTGTGATCTCTAACCTGATTTCTGAATACGGTTTGACGGTGAATTTTAATGCCGCTTTGTTGGGTGTTAAAACTTTAGATGATGGTTGGTTTGACTTAGAACTTAACGGTACAAGTAAACAGATTGAAACGGCTCTGATTTATCTCAATGATTTAGATGTGGAAATCTGGAGCAATTCCAATCATCCCGATGAAGAAACTTGGTAATTAGTGAGCCTTGGATGCCCCAAATGGAAGAGGAGTTAATATTCTGGACGGTCACGCCAAATTTTCTTTCCTCTTCCCGACCTATTGAGTATAATAATAGTGTCCATAAATATTAGTCATGAGTCAGGATTTATCAGTCCTATCTATTTTTGTAAAATAACTGTTCTAACTTTTGTAGTGAGGAATGCCAGTCTTCATAAAACTCACAGGACTTGCATTCCTCACTACAAACAAATTTGATGGCGGTTGGTCATTAGCGAAGCCCTCGAAGAGGATCGCACATACCGATAATTAAGCAGCAAACAACTACCAAATAATACTAGCTTACAGCTAATAATCGTGACTGATGACTCTTGATTAACCAATATTGATCCTCATCAGCTAACTATTGGATTGACAATTTTTATAAAATCTGGTGTTTTCTCCATCTCAGGTGTATCAATAAACAGCGCAAGTCTTTTCCAAAATTGTTGTAACAGCCGGAACAATATCCCCCTTTAAGACTTCTCAACAATCAAACTAACTCAGTTAGGGCAGGGGAGCATAGAAAAAGGTTTTTGTCAATATTCAATTTAGGTGAAAGTTAGGGGCGATCCTCTTCGAGGGCTTCGCCAACGACTCTCATCCGCGCTGGAAAAAGATCGATCGCTGCTGCGGTTGGTTTGTGATATGAATTTGATGTGTGCGTGTACCAGGAGAATTTAAACGTGGAACTCTATAAAGAACGGAAACACCAGATAGTTTTTGCAGATTCACAAGTTAAAGATTGCGAAAGTTTAACAGAAACGGTCAATCCCGATACAGAAATTGTTATTCTGAATGCCGATCGCGACGGCATCGAGCAAATCGCCGAAACACTTAAACAGCGGCACAACATTGCAGCCGTCCACATTTTGTCTCACGGCGCAGCAGCCAGCTTGCAACTGGGAGGCACAGAGCTAAATCTGTGCAACATTGAAAGCTACCGCAATTATTTAGAAACATGGTTTGCTTTGCCAGCAGCCGAGGCAAACTCTAACTCTCCAATTACAGCTAAACCCGAAATTCTGCTTTACGGTTGCAACGTCGCCGCCACAGAAGCAGGTGTGGCTTTCGTGGAAAGGCTCAGCCAGCTCACGGGAGCAAATATTGCAGCTTCCGATAACTTGACCGGCAGTGCGGCACTGGGTGGAGACTGGGAACTCGAAGTAACTACGGGCAAAATAGAAACACCTGTGGCATTTTCTGCGGAGGCGAGGGAAGCTTACAGTGCAGTTTTAGTCGCCACATTTGCCGAACTGCAAGATGCGATAACTCTGGCTAACGCTTTGCCCAATGCAGACACGATTCCCATCACCGGCAACATCACCTTCGGGCCCGGACAGGTTCTCCCCAGGATTTCCACCCCCATCACCTTTACGGGTGGAGGTTTCACCCTCAATCTCGGCAATAACCGGGGCTTCTTCATCGACAGCGCCGGTAGCCCAGTCATATTTTCCAACCTGACAATTAGTGGCGGCATCTCTACAGGCGCTGCCGGCACAGGTGGCGGTGGTGGTGCAGCCGGCATGGGCGGCGCACTATTTATCAACAGTGGCACTGTCACAGTTAACAGCGTGACCTTTAGTGGCAACAGCGCGACGGGCGGCCCGGGCAGCGCGCCCCCCGTCGCACCCGCAGTCGCAGGCCCGGGCGGCAACACCGATTTTGCAGGTCTGTTTCCCTTCGTTTCCGCAGGTGGCCCCGGTCAAACTGGCCTCACCGGGTTGCAAAGCATCGGCGGCCCCGGCGGCACCGGCGGTACGGGCGGCAACGGTGGCGCTGGCAGCGGCGGATTGCCAGGTACCGGTCTTAACGGCGGCCCCGGCGGCGCTGGCGGTACGGGCGGCGCTGGTACCGGCGGGACTAACGGCGGCCCCGGCGGGGCTGGTGGCGCAGGCGGGGCTGGTGGCTTCGGAGGAGGTGGCGGCGGCGGCGGCGCAGGCGGGGCTGGTGGCGTCGCCGGCACTGGCACAGCAGGTGCAGCCGGCATTGGCGGGATTGGCGGCGCTGGTGGCTTCGGAGGAGGAGGAGGTGGCGGCGGTACCGGTGGCAACGGCGGCGCTGGCGGCTTCGGAGGAGGTGGTGGCAGCGGTACAGTAGGCGGACTCAGCACGACTATCGGAGGTTTTACCCCGGGCGGCACCGGCAGCCCAGCCGGTGGGGGCGGCGGTGCTGGTTTGGGAGGGGCAATTTTTGTTAATAGTGGCAGTTTGACCCTGAACAACAGCACTTTGTTCAACAACACAGCAACCGGAGGCGCGGCTGGCGGTGTGGGCGCTACACCTGGCCAGGGCGCGGGTGCGGCGATTTTTGTCAACAGCGGCGCTACTGCAACTCTGACTAACAACACCATTACTGCTAACACTGCTACTGCTACTGCCCCTGCTCTTGCTGTGGGCGGGGGCATTGCTACTAACGGCGGTACTGTGAATGTCCTCAATTCGATCGTCGCAGGTAATGTTGGCGGCGCGAATCCTGACGTGTTCGGGACCTCTTTCGCCGCCACCAGTATCAACAATTTGATCGGGAATGTTACTGGCAGCAATTTACCTGTCGCCCAGCAACTGACAGTTCCTCTAGCAAATGTCATCGCCCTTACCCCAGGATTGAACCAGGCTACAGGCGTTCCCGTGACTTATGCTTTGGCTGACAGCACTGCGACTCCTAATCCGGCGATCGATACTGGGGATGCCACGGCTGCGGCTGCTGCTGGCGCGACGGACCAGCGGGGTGCTGGCTTTCCTCGGACGATCGGCACTGCTGTTGATATCGGCGCCTACGAGTACGGCCCGATCATCACAGGGGTTAAATTCAACGACTTTAACGGGGATAGCCTGCAAGGTGCCGCGGCGACTGAACCAGGTCTTCCGGGCTGGGTGATTTCTGTAGGCACGAAGAGCGCTACTACCGCAGCCGACGGCACTTACATCATCCGCGACGTAAAAACAGATACTCCGATTACAGAAGCGCCCCCCGCTGGAACGCCTGCGACTGCTTGGGTGCAGACTCTCGGCCCGACTCCGGCAAATACGGGTATTGTTAATGTCACCGGTGCCAATTTCGGCAACTTCCAGAAAACATCGATCGCAGGCAAAACCTACACCGATCTCGCGGGCAACGGCTTCACGCCCGATGACACCGTATTAAACGGCATCACCGTTAACTTATACAAAGACACCAACAACAACAACACGCTAGAAGTCGGCACAGATACTGTTGTCGGCACTGCACAAACCACTGCAGGAGCAGGAGATTACACATTCTCGGAGATAGGCCCCGGCAATTACCTGATACAAGCCACTGCCCCAGCCAACTCCAGCATCTCTTTCCCCGCTGCCGCAATTCTCGTTAGTGCCCAAAGCGGTACTCCCGTCACCGGTCAAAACTTCGGCGTTTTCCAAAACATCACCGTTAGTGGCACCAAATTCACCGACATCACAGGCAACGGCTTCTCTGCTGACGACACCCCCCTCAACGGCACTACCGTTCGCTTGTTCAAGGATACTAACGATAACAGCACTTTAGATAGCGGTGATGCGGAAATTGCCTCTCAAGTTACCGGAACAGCGCCAGCAGCTCCTGGCACTTATACCTTTCCCAACGTCGGCTCCGGTCGGCACTTTGTGAGAGAAGACGTGCCGACTGGTTTCTCACAAACCGCCGGCCCGACTTTTTATCCAATTAACCCAGTCAGCGGCACAAACATTACGGCTCAAGACTTCGGCAACTTCCAGTTGGGCAAAATCAGCGGGATTAAATTTAACGATCTCAACAAAAATGGCATCCAAGAAGCGCCAGCAGAAGAACCCCTAGGAGGCTGGACAATCTACCTGGATGCCAACAACAACGGCGTCCAAGACGCAGTAGCCGCCGAAACAGGCACTAACGCCGCCGTCACCGATGTCGCCGGTAACTACCAGTTCACCAACTTGCCAGCCGGCACTTATACAGTGCGGGAAGTGCCACAAACAGGCTGGACGCAAACTGTACCCCCGGTCAATGCAGCCACGCCTACTCTTTCCGGCGCGTTTACGATCGCCGTCACTAGCGGTACCGACTCCCAAAATAACAACTTCGGCAACTTCAAGCCCAATAGCATCAGCGGTCTGAAGTTCAATGACCTCAACAACAACCGGGTACAAGATACCGGGGAACTAGGGCTTGCCAACTGGCAATTTTTCCTCGATACCAACGATAACGGCACTCTCGACACTGGGGAACCGAACACCCTTACCGATGCCGCAGGCACCTACAAATTCCTCGATTTGTCAGCCGGCACCTACAAGGTGCGGGAAGTCTTGCAACCTACTTGGACGCAAACTACCCCCAACCCCGATGACATCACTGTCACCAGCGGTCAAGACATCGCTAATATCAACTTCGGCAACTTCCAGTCGAGCACTATTAGCGGTCAAAAATTCAATGACCTCAACAACAACGGCCTTAAGGATGCCGGAGAATTGGGGCTAGGTAACTGGCAAATATTCCTCGACAGTATCAATCCCGATGGCATCTTTCAGCAGGGCGAACCCACTACCATCACTGATGCAGCGGGCAACTACACTCTCCGAGATATACCCGCAGGTACTTACCAGGTAAGGGAAGTCCAGCAAAATGGCTGGACGCAGACGACCCCCAACCCCGCCCCCGTTACGGTTAATCCCTCTGATAACCTCACAGGCATTGACTTCGGCAACTTCCTGCCACAACCCGGGGCGATCCGAGGTCTGAAGTTCCAAGATACCAACAACAATGCCACTCAGGATGCTGGAGAACCGGGTTTACCCAATTTCCAAATTCAGTTAACCAATGTTGTAGCTGGAACTGCTCCTGCTCCTGTTACCACTACCACAGACAACAGCGGCAACTACCTGTTCGCGAACCTAACGCCGGGAACCTACCGCGTCAGGGAAGTCAACCAACCTGGGTTCACCCAAAGCACACCCGAACCCGCCGACATCACCCTAACTTCAGGCGCTATTGTCAGCGGCATCAACTTCGGCAACTTCCCAGCGCCGACGCCGACGCCGACACCTGAACCGACTCCGACGCCGCCACTGCCACCTACACCGACGCCGACGCCTGCACCTGTAACGACGCCGACGCCTGCACCTGTAACGACGCCGACGCCTGCACCTGTAACGACGCCGACACCTGCACCTGTAACGACGCCGACGCCTGCACCTGTAACGACGCCGACACCTGCACCTGTAACGACAGATTTGGTTTGCCCTGAGAACTTCCCCAGGATCGCTACTCCCAATCAGCCCGGCACTCCTTCAGCGGGTGTGAGCAACGGCCCTAACGGCGACGATACGATCGTGGGTAGTGTCGGCAGTGACTCTATCTTCGGGTTGGGTGGCAACGATTTGATCTTTGGTCGAGGGGGCGGTGACTATATCAATGGCAATATAGCCAACGATACTATCTACGGAGGCATCGATAACGATACTCTCTTTGGTGGCAAAGGGTTTGACCTGATTTTTGGCGATCGCGGTAACGATACGATTTATGGCAATCGTGGCAACGACTCTCTTTCTGGCGACGAAGGCAATGACATATTGTACGGGGGCAAAGCCGATGACGTAATTTTGGGAGGCGCGGGCGACGACGTGCTATTTGGCGATCAAGGCAATGACACTCTCTGCGGCGGCGAGGGTAACAATACCTTAATTGGCGGCAGCGGCGATGATTTGCTTTTTGCTGACACCGGCGATGACTTGCTCTTTGGCGGCATTGGCAGCGATACCCTCGTCGGCGGCAGTGGCAGTAATGGCTTTGTCTTGTCAGCGGGCGGAGGAATTGACACGATTTTCAACTTCACCGCAGGAGTTGATTTGATCGGGTTGGTGGGAGGCTTGGACTTCAATCAACTGTCATTGACCGAAACTAATGGCTCGACGGCGATCGGAATCGCCAACAGCGACCAGATTTTGGCTATACTGAGGGGCGTACAGCCGAGCCAGTTATCGGCTCAGAGTTTTAACTTGCTGGTTTAGTCCCCACATAAAACTCGGCAGTTGCAACCGATCCTACAATTGCCTCTCGTCCCAACAGAGGGACTACCCGAAAGCAGAGCCTCGAAGCATGGGTTTCGAGGCTCTGCCAAAGAAGGGGAACGAATTCCGTTCCCCTTCTTTTGTCAAATTTGTTCGAGATACTTCAGCAAGTCGGCCATTTCTTGCGGACTCGGTTGAAACTGGGGCATTGGTGGGGTTTGCCCGCTGGTGACTTGCCGGATCAGATCGAATTCAGATTTGCGCTCGGACACTCCGTGCAAGTTGGGCCCGACTTGAGTGTCTGAAACGGATATGTGACACCCCGCACAGTTCATTTGAAAGATGGCGGAACCCTGAAACGGGTTGCCCGTGAGGGATAATACGCTTTTTACGTAAGGATCGGCGACTTGAAATTGACGTATTGTGATAATTGCCAACATGATGGCAAGCAACACCGCTAGCACAAATATGGCAAGTCGCTCGATCGGGTTTTTAATTTCATTCCTGGCAAGTTGGTTATTCAAAGGAGTTCAATTAAAAATAGTATCTACAAGAAAATTTATTTCTCATAACATAGCTTAATCGTTCGCAGCGGGGAGAGCAAGATCTAATACTCCCGGAAGGGGGTTTTTCGGAAAATTCATCTGTGTAAGTGCTGGTAATATTAAAAATAGGTTGTTAAATCTTAACGTTGAGGAGCTCTCATGGTAGAACCGCTACTTTCAGGTATTGTTCTGGGTCTAATCTTTGTTACTCTGGCGGGGCTGTTTTTTGCTGCTTATCAGCAGTACAAGCGCGGCGATCAGTTGGGTATCAATAAGTAAAAGGGGTCTACAGTCCCTAACTCAGGCTGTCAGGGGGAGGGGGAATTGGGAATTGGGAATTGGGAATTGGGCATGGCGCATGGGGCATTGGTCATTAAATCGGCCTACTGACTTCTTCCCTTTTCCCTCTTCCCTCTTCCCTCTTCCTTCTTCTCGACATCCGTTACATCCGTTACATCCGTTACCGAATCCGTTGCCGAACTTCCTTCGTTAAAGATATCGATCGAGAATAGCAGCAGTTTCCAAACCGGTTTTTTCCCAGCTAAATTGTTTTGCTCTGGCCAAACCGAGCTCCCGCAAGTGCGATCGAACTTTGGCATCGACTGCCAGCTCTTGCATAGCAGAGGCAATTTCCTCGACGCTGTAGGGATTGATTAATGCTGCTGCACCCCCCGCCACTTCGGGCATTGAAGATAGGTTAGAGGTGATGACAGGAGTGCCACAGGCCATTCCTTCAAGCACGGGGAGACCGAATCCTTCCCAAAGACTGGGGAAAACCAGGGCGATCGCTTGGTTGATAACTTTGGGCAAGTCGGTTGCGGGGAGGTAATCTAGGAATTTTACTCGATCGACCAATCCCAATTCTTGAACCTGTGCCTTCAGCAGCGGCGTATAGCGTTTGTCTTCCGAACCTGCTATCCACAATTCGTATTCGGAATTATGATGCAAAGCAGCAAAGGCTGCTACAACTCGCTGCACGTTTTTATAAGGATTGTGGCGACCGATATAAAGAAAATAATTGCTTGTTGGCAAGTCTAAAAAACGGAAAAAACTGGTATCATATCCGGGGAAAATTGGCGTAATTAAATTAGTAGGAATATTGCAAAAATTATTGATATCTTTAGCAGTTGCTTCCGAGTCGCAAATGATGTGTTCAGCCTGCCGCAGCACTTGGGGAATGTAATAGCGGTGGTAAGGTGTCAGAGGATCGAAGCGGCGGGGAAATCGCAGCGCTATCAAGTCATGTACTGTAATTATATAGCGGCAACCTGCAAATAGAGGAGCTTCGGGAATTGGGGAAAATAACAGGTTAGATTTTAGCTGTTTGTAAATTTTGGGGAGTTGGGTTTGTGTCCACAGCAATCGGTTGATGTGTCCTTTGGTTCCTTGTTCTGGTGTTAGGTTGGCGGGGATTTGGTAGCAGTTGTTATTGGGAAATTTTTCGGCTGTTAGTAAGGTTGGGTTGAGGGATTTTAGGTGGGGAAATAGGTTTTTGGCGTAGATGGCTAAGCCGGTTGGTTTGGAAATTAGGAAGGAGAGGTTGATGAGCAGGTTGGATTGGGGATTGGGCATGGGATAATATGTAGAGTGCGGTTTTTGGGTGGGATTTTTTTTATTTAACCGCAGAGGGCGCAGAGGGCGCAGAGAGGAAGAGAGGGAAGATTTAAAGGTATTGTTGTAAGATGTTGGCGGTTGCTTTTCCGGTTTTGTGCCAACTAAACTGAGATGTTCTGGCTAAACTAGCAGTTTTTAAGTTCGATCGCACTTTTGAATCTGTTGCTAGTGTTTGCATGGCTTCGGCTATTTCTCCGACGCTGTAAGGATTGACTAATAATGCGGCATCTCCGGCTACTTCTGGCATTGATGACAGGTTGGATGTGATGACGGGTGTGCCGCAAGCCATTGCTTCTAAAATTGGTAAGCCGAATCCTTCCCACAGTGTAGGAAAAACTAGGGCGATCGCCTGATTCATCAATACGGGCAATTGAGAATAGGGAACGTAACCGAGAAACTTTACCAAAGATTGTAAACCTAATTGTTCCACTTGTGCTGTCAACTGAGGTGTGTAGGCATTGGGAGGCCCTGCTAGCCACAATTCGTAGTTTGTGCGATCGGGCAAACTCGCAAATGCAGCAATTAATCTCTCCAAGTTTTTGTAAGGATCGTGTCTACCCGTATAAAGAAAATAATTTTTGGTTGGCAAGTCGAGATATCTAAAATTAATATTATCGCAAGCTAGGGGAATGGCGGTCATCTTTTTAGGAAGAATTTGGAAAAAGTTAGTAACATCTGCCGCTGTTGCTTGAGAATCGCAAATAATGTGTTCTGCTTGCCGCAAAACCTGCGGTATGTAGTAGCGAAAATAAGCTGTTAATCGAGAAAACCGTCGGGGAAATCGCAAAGGAATTAAATCGTGAACTGTGACAATGTAGCGACAGCCGGAATACAAAGGTGCTTCGGGAATAGGGGAAAATATCAGGCTTGACTGCAATTTTTTGTAAATTTTAGGTAAGTCAAATTGAGTCCACAGCAGCCTGTTAATTTGTCCTTTCGGGCCGCGATTCGGTGTCAGACTTTCGGGAATTTGGTGGCAAGTATAATGGTTAATTTGCTGGGAAGTCAGTAATGTTGGTTTTAGCTTTTGCAGTTGCGGGAAAAGATTAGCTGCATAAGTTCCGATTCCCGTTGGTTCAGGACTTAAGAAGGATAAATTGATTAAAAGTGGGTTAGACACGCTTGAATTAGCCTTTAAGTTCGATCGAGCATTTGAGCTATATCGGCAGGATTTGGCAGCCGAATTGTAGCATACTCTTGATGAATAATATCAAAAAAACTATTGACTTTTTTTTCAAAATGTGAAAGTCTAAAGTTCTGACTGCGTTGCTGTGCACCAGCTTGAAGTTCTGCTAGCAAATCAGGATTAACAATTAGTTGATGTGAATGCTGACAAAGTTCCTCAATGGTATTGAACACAAAGCCCGATCGCCCATGTTCCACAATTTCCGGTTGGCCACCGCCGTTGAAAACAATCGGAGCACAACTGTTGTGCATTGCTTCCACAGTCGCCATCCCGAAATGCTCAAATCTTTGAGGATTGACTTCACCCAAACCGCAGCCGTGCCAAAATATGCTTGCTCTAGCATAAAGCGATTTTACCTCATCGAAGTCAACATTGACTTTTAGCTCGATCGCCCTTGAATCTTGCTTCAATAAATTCTGAACAGTCTTTAAATAAGGATTTTTTGGAATGCTGCTGCCAACCAAAATTAGTCGCCATCCTTGAAAATCTTCGGGATAATCTGCTAGCAAACTACGGAAAGCTTTAATTAGTTCAATTTGCTTTTTTGTTCCCCCAGCTTCAAACTGTCCCACAGCTAAAATGATGTTTTCTTTCGGCACTTTAACTGTTGCCATTTCCACGGGCGGATAAAGCAGAAAAGTGGGCTGTAGGTTCCAGCGTTTCTCCAACCACTTGACGGTAAACTGACTGTTGGCAATAATGAAAGTGTAATCATCAACAGCAAAGTGACGGTTGCGGAAGGTATTGGGAAAGTGGCAGAAAAATACTGAGATCGGCGACAGTGGTTTTACTTTTTCCAGTTGGTTCGCGTTGATGAAAATATCGTAGTTTTTGCTTTCTCTGGCAATTTCATCAAAGGGATTTTCCATATCTTCCACGATGATGCTGGAATCGATACACTGCATTCCGCGTTTCTCGTAAAACGCCAAGGGCATAATTTTAATTTTGCATCCTGAAAGGTTGAGTCCGTACCACGATTCTAAGTCGGAAACAGCAACTGGTTTGTTGGCGATAAAAGTAATGTCAAATTCATTTTGTAGCAGCGAGGCGAGGGTAGCCACGTATTTTTGACCGCCACCAATAAAATGCAGTCCGTGATCGTAAATGGCGATCGACATTTTGCGATCGCCCCGAACCACCTGCAATCGAGACAAAATGCGATCGATCTTCAGGCGACTGTAAATCACCGCCAACTTTTCCGACAACTGTGGCAATACTGTTTCGATGATTTCTGGTTTCTGATAATCTAGCAGTTTTTTAATCGCTACAAATAAACTCTCGAACAGCAAATCGTACTGCTTGTTAGTAAAAAAATCCGAAGTATGAATTCCTTTGACTAATTGCAACGGTTCATGTTTTGCCAAATACAAAAACCGATTGCGGTTGCAGAAATACTCGGTAAGTTTGCTGCCTTTACTCGAACCCCGATACTCGTGATGGGCGATGGCGGCGGGAGTATAAAGCATTTTCCAACCGCGTTTGTGGCAGCGTTTGGCAAACTCTACATCCTCAAAATACATCACAAAATCTTCATCTATTGGCCCGACATCTTCCAGACATTCCCTGCGGAAAAGCACCGCCGCCCAACAAAGCCCTTCGACTTCCCGTTCTGTATCGTACTGTCCCGCATCTTTTTCGCCAAAGCCGACATCTTGCCAATAAAAATTAGGTAATTGCTGAATGCCAGCGCTGTTAATTCGCCCGTCTTTAAACAGCAATTTGCCGCTAGTCGCACCTACTTCTTTATTAGTTTCTAGCCGTTTTACAAGAATCTCTAACCAGCGACTGTCAAGGGTAGCATCGTTATTTAGAAAGCCGATATATTGCCCTTTTGCTTCGCTGATGCCGAGGTTGAGGGCTTTAGCAAAGTTGTTGGCGGAGTTGACAAAAATCCGAACTTTGGGAAATAGTTCGCGCAGGGAATTAACGGAATCGTCTTGAGAACAATTATCAATTACAATTAAATCGAGTTGCGATTCGGGATACGCAAGTTTTTGTAGAGATTTTAAGCAATCTTTCGTGTGGCGCAGACCGTTATAGTTGACTATAATTAACGAACATATGGGCAGTGCAGTCATTCGATTTTAGATTTTAGATTTTAGATTTTAGATTGAGGAATTGAAGGATTGAAGAATTTTCTATTTTCGATTTGGGATTGAAGAATTGAAAATTAGAAAATTTTTCGCTTGAAAATTAGAAACATTGAGGAATTTTAGATTTTAGATTTTAGATTTTAGATTGAGGAATTGAAGGATTGAAGAATTTTCTATTTTCGATTTGGGATTG
>NZ_JAUBOS010000022.1:0-5476 GCF_036700365.1 Microcoleus sp. w2-18bC1 | reverse complement strand
ATTTTAGATTTTAGATTTTAGATTTTAGATTGAGGAATTGAAGGATTGAAGAATTTTCTATTTTCGATTTGGGATTGAAGAAGTGAAAATTTGAAGAATTGAAAATTTGAAGGATTGAGGAATTTTAGATTTGGGATTTAGGATTTTAGATTGAGTGATTTAATAATTTCAGATTTTTGATTGAAGCATTAAAGCATTGCTCTCGCGAATAAATCTGGTGCCTTGTGACAAAATTATTTTGGGTCATCTTTGATGCTTTATTTTTGTCGATCGAGCAATTGAGCGGTAATCTTCTCTAAAATAGCAGTATGTTGCTGCTGCACTGCTTTAATTTGCTCTATTTCAGACTGAAAAGTGGCGATCGCTCTTTGTTGAGTCTCAAGCTGTGCTGTAACTTCGGGATATTCGCTGCTGAATTCCGATTCAATTTTTTCAAAGATAGTTTGTTGATTTTCTTGCAATTTTTGCAATTGTGTGCTTAATGTATGCACGACCCGCGTATTAGCAAAATTGTAAATTACTTGTCGTTCGAGTACCGGTCTGAGCAATTTTCGGACTATTTTCCTAACGACGATGACTGCGGAACCGAGTCGCCTTTGGTAAGAGGTAATGGGGATATTATAAATGTCGAAACCTGCCTTTAAAAGGGCGATATCTTCATCATCTTCATTTTGGGCGATCGCACTATTTTCTGTTCCCAACAGCGACAGCTCAGCAATACCAATTCGCGGCTCCAAAGTTTGCCGCAATTTATGTATTATCTGTTGAGTTGGTATTTCTTCGTACTGCAAACTTCCGTCTCCTTTAGATAACTTACTATGATTTAGTATGGAACAGGCATCTTGGCTGCTTGAATAATAATTGTAACTAATTGTGGAACAGGCATCTTGCCTGTTCAAGGGCGGGCAGGATGCCCAACCCCTACTCCCCACAAAAAAATTCCTCTCTTGTTAAATCAGAATTATTGCTTCCGATATTGGCAATATCTCAATTTAAGCTATAGCAATCCTAAATCATTTGTGAATTTCTTACTCCCTCCCCGAACCCGCGGGGAGGGTTGGGGTGGGGTAAAAAGTTTACGACTCCTGCAAGGATTGCTATAACTCAATTTGACTGTCATCACCAATCATAAACCGCAGAGCTTTTGGACGAGCTGGAGCATTGGTGAGTTGAGCTCGCTGCCCGATCACGCTGTCAACAATTCGCTGGTGAATGCCAACTATTTTCGCCCCTTGTAATATTACACTGTGTTCGATATCAGCATCAATCATCGTCACGCGATCGGCAATACTGCTGTAAGGCCCGATAAAGCAATTTTCAATGCGGCAATTTTCCCCAATTACCACAGGCCCGCGAACTGTAGAATTAATAATTTCCGTTCCTTCTCCTATTTGCACTCGCCCGATAATTTGACTTTTCGCATCTACTGTTAATTCAGTTGAAGCTACGATACGGCTATCTAAAATGATTTGGTTTGCACTCAGCAAATCGTCTTTTTTCCCCGTATCCAGCCACCAACCCTCTAAATTGCAGGCTTCTACGTGTTTTTCCTGATTGATGAGCTGTTGAATGGCATCGGTAATTTCGAGTTCGCCCCGAGGCGAAGGTTGAATTTGATCGATCGCCTCGTGGATAGTAGGAGCAAAAAAGTAAATTCCCACCAGTGCTAAATTTGACGGCGGAACTTTGGGTTTTTCTACTAACTGCAAAACTCTGCCTTTCTCATCAACTTTTGCCACACCGAAAGCAGAGGGATTGGAAACGGGACGCAGCATAATCAGAGCGTCTAGTTTCTGCTTGTTAAAAATCTCTAAAAACGGATCTAACTGATTCTGAATTAAGTTATCTCCCAAATACATAATAAACGGAGAATCGCCCAAAAATGGTCTGGCAACTTTTACCGCGTGAGCGAGTCCTGCCGGCTCTGCTTGCAAGATATAAGTAATTTTCGCCCCGAAGCGAGATCCATCTCCTGTTTTCGTCTTCACCTCTTCCCCGGTTTCGGGACTAATAATAATCCCAATATCAGTAATCCCAGCCGCCACAATTCCTTCAATTCCGTACCACAGTATCGGCTTATTTGCTACAGGAACCAACTGCTTAGCACCCGTATAGGTGAGGGGACGCAAGCGTGTTCCTTTACCGCCAGAGAGGATGAGTGCTTTCATTGGGTGAACTCTGAGTTATCCTTTAGGGTTTGCGGTGCTGGCAAATATTGCCTGCACTTGTTAGCTCTCGTTGATTTTAAACCACCGCTACCCCGCTGGCAATAGTTGCAGTGTATCCTGACACAAATGATTTATTTTGCTCATACTTTTATAGTGCGGGAGGCACAGAGTGTCAGAAACCAGGTTTATTGCCACACGAAGCAGTTACAAGCTGAGGTTTTTGGTCAAAAAAACCTTTTCTTAAGGTCGCGGGTGCGCCCGTTCCGATTTAATTGCGTACCCTTTTAATAGCGGCCATATCGGGCAATCAATTGACTACCACTATTGTTTTTATTTGTCAACCAAGCCCACATCTGATCGCCCTGACAAAAATGCCACCATTCGTTAGGATGTTGCTGAAAACCCGCAGCTATCATCGCATTTTTTAATATTTGCCTGCGACGGTGATATTCCTGTTTTTGAGGCTCCTTGCTATTACAAAAATAATCGGGATAAGAACGTTCTGATATTTCATCAATCGGAGAACCCATATCAATTTGCCGATTGTTTTCATCCACTAAAGTTATATCTAAAGCTGCACCTGTACTGTGAGGAGGAGGGGTTGCGCGATCGAGGCTGGGTACTGCCCAAAATTGATAGACGTGTTCTATAATCACTTGGCGTTTGTCTTCGGAAACCGGAAATTCGCAGCCTTGAGCTAGGGCAATTTGATTAAAAGTATAATCTACCATAAATTGCTGCACTTCCACCGGCCGATAAGCGTCAAATATCAGAATTTTCCAATTTTGATAATTTTGCTGTAGCTGGGTTTGAGCGGCGATTAAACTATTTACAACTCCTTGCCGCAAGTAGTAAGGGGAATCTGCTTTGCTGTTGTGATACGGTGCACCCAACTTTTGATAAGGGTGCGGCATTTCAAATGCAAAATGTTCTGCTGGAATAGGGACTAAAGGTTCGCTACATTCGTCGATCGCTATTTGCTGGTATGGTTTCATATCAAGGTTTTAACCTACTTTAGGATTACTTATAAACTACAATACTCAGTATATGCTTTTCACTTGATTCCGTCGCGCTGCAAATAGCAAACCAGCTAGAATATCTTTATATTCTAAATCCTCATAGTCATCTCTAATCTCTTTAGTATTCATACCCGAACTAAGTAATTCAATAATTAATTATACTGGATATCGGAGACCGCGCATACAGGGTTTTCCGTGACAGATATTTGGATCGAGTGTGATGCGCTGCAAAAGTTTGTTTTCCATATTTTAGGAACAAATATTAAATATATCCTAACCTAAAGAGCGTAGCTTTCGATCGGTTTGTAGTAAGGACTTTAGTGTTTTCCATCTCCACCTAAAGTCCTTACTGCCCCAAAATCCTAACTTTGGCGGTAAGCAACTACCGCATAAAACGGATCGCCGCTTGGTATTCGCAGCATTTGCATAAAACTCGGCAAGTTAGGCTTGCGAACAATTACTTCCGGCTTGCTAAATCCAGGTATATTCACTCCTTTGACAGAATCAAAGTAACCTTTAACTAATTCGACCCGATCGCCCTCGGAACCTTCCCGCCAAGCCGCGATCGCCTTTTGATAAAACATCCGATTGGAAAAGCTGATAATTGCTACGCCACCAGGCTTCAAAATGCGGTGAATCTCGGCAAAAATCACATCTGGGTGTTGCAAATACTGTACGGAAACGCAGTTGACAACCGCGTCAAACTCTGCATCCGGCAGTGGCAATTTGGGATTTGCGTTCAAATTCTGCACGAAATAATGATTCAGTCTGCGATTCTTTGCCAACTCCTCTTCATTCATGCCGTGCCCTTCAACATGGGCAAATTGCATCTCGTCGGGCAAGTGAGAAACCCAACTGCTCATCATATCAAAAATCCGAGTATTCGGTTTCAGCCGTTCCCGATACAAATCGGTTAGTTGCTGGATAAATCCATCGTCTACGTGCGTTACAAACCGAGGATAGGAGTAGAACAAATTGTCGTCGGTGTCATCTAACTTGGTGCGTTGGTCGGCTGGAAGCAACATAAATTCGGATCGCAAACTAGATTTACTCTTTCTAGTTTAAGAACAATAAGAATTGTTAACATATCTGGCAGAGGGCGGATTCCCGCTTTTAGCGTAGCATTCGCCAAAAAACCTGCTGGCACCCTTTGGGCTTGTGGCAAGAAGACGGTTTGCCGACTTCAGCATTGGCGACAAACTGCAAGAGGTAGGCGGGACGCTGACAGGCGCGATCGATCGCATGGAAGAAACAGGCCTAGTCCGCCGGGAGAGAGAAACTCGCATTTGGCGCATTTGGCTGACAAACTCCGGCAGGGAACAGCAAGACGTATTGCCCCCGCTGGTAGCTGAAATCCGAGCTCGACCTGTCGAGGGCTTTTCAGAGGCAGATCGACAACTTTTTTTCCAACTGATCGATCGGGCGATCGTCAATCTTTCCTAAGAAAAAAAATTAATAACATCAGCGATGTATCATAAATAAATGAGTGAATATGAATAGGTTTATGTTTCGGTAGAGATGTCAAGTATTATACCTACTTGGTTATTTTTATGTCACCCATAATTTTTTGATTTGAATAATTTTTGACTAACTTAATTTATGTATTACTCAGACGAAATTACTGATTTAATGCGAAAACATCATCAGTCTTTATCTGAAAAAGACCAAAGAAAATATGCAGCGATAGAAGCCGTAAAACTTGGTCGTGGTGGAATTATTTACATAGCCCGAGTTTTGGGAGTAGACAGGAATACAATAGCCAAGGGAATTAAGGAGTTAAAAAGTGAATCAGACACTACTTGTAATCAACAGAGGATTCGCCGACGTGGAGGAGGAAGAAAAACTAGGGAGTCTGAGATACCTGATTTAAATGAGCGTTTTTTAGAAGTCTTAAAAAAACACACAGCCGGAGATCCAATGTCGGAAAAAATTAAATGGACAAATCTTACCCAGCAACAAATAGTTGAAGGTTTGAAGGCTCAGGAAATAATAGTCAGTACAACAGTTGTTAAAAAACTGTTAAAAAAACATGGATATGTGAAACGTCAAGCTCAAAAAAAACAAACAACCGGAGTAACAAAGAATCGTAATGAACAATTTGAAAATATGGCCCGAATTACTGCAGAGTATGAGCTACAGGGAAATCCAATTGTTAGTATGGACACGAAAAAGAAGGAATTTATTGGACATCTATATCGAGCAGGAAGTGTATATACAGCACTTTGCGTGACTAAGAGGTACAGTAACAGCAGTGAGCAAAATAATTTTCGATTTGCTTAGTTGAACATA
>NZ_JAUBOS010000166.1:0-1209 GCF_036700365.1 Microcoleus sp. w2-18bC1 | reverse complement strand
GTAAGGATTCAGGTCAAAAAAACTTCGGTGACAAAAGCTGGTAAAATAAACCAATGAAAAAGCCCCCAGCAACCAGAGAGCCGAAAAAAACCGAAATCGAGCAGTTGAGCCAAGCTGAACTGGTAGAAATGGTACTGGGGCTGCAAAAAATTATTGAAGAATTACAAGAAAAACTAGCCATTGCTACGGGCAAAAGTCGAACCACCAGTCAGACTTCATCAAAGCCCCCATCAACGGATCTGATCCAGAAATCAGAGAAACCAACAGTCACACCAGAAGCAGACCAAAAAAAGAAACCAGGTGGACAACCAGGTCATCAGGGAAAAACCCGCTCATGGTTTGGACGAGTAGACAGAACCGAAATTAGCTCACCCGACATCTGTCTCAATTGTGGTAGTCAAGAATTAAGTCAAGTAATTAACATCCACAGACAGCAAGTAGCAACTCTAGTCGCCAAACCAATCGAAGTCGTCGAATATCAGACACAATCGTGTAAATGCCTAGAATGTGGTGCAGTAGTCAGAGGAGAACCACATCAGGGAGTGGTTCCAGGCCAAGACTTGAGCGTTAATCTCCAAGCACCCGGCGTCTGGCTGGGGAATTATGGGCATCTTTCCTACGAAAAGCTGACTGAATTGTTGTGGGAACTCGGCACGATAGAAGTGTCCGTAGGAACACTCCAAAAAACCAATCAACGAGTAGCAGCAGCAGTAGAGCCAGCTATCAAAGCACTGTGGGAATGGGCACCTCTTCAATCAAACGTTCATGTAGATGAAACGCCCCCGGTGTGTGATGGGAGTCAAAGAATGGCTGTGGACGGCTAGTGGAAAAGGATTCTGTTTATTTCATGCCGCAGATACCAGAGGACGTGTGGAACTAGAAACCATGCTGGGCAAAGAATTTGCTGGAGTCTTAAGCTCAGATGATTTCAGCGTTTATAATGGTTGCTTTCGTCATAGCCCAACAGAAGTGTCTAGCCCATTTACGACGGCATTTCAAGAAAGTGCTGGGACTTCCGGGCAACAATAATGCAGCAGTCGCTCAAATATTTCTGTCATTAATTGATGAAGCTTTTAGATCCCATGAGTCGGGAGCGAAAGACGAAGGAGCAACTTACCTACGACTCTTGGGCTGAGGATTTCAAAATACGATTGAATCAAGCTTTGGCCACTTGGTTCAACCAAGTTGGCTATGCAGCAGGTTTGTTAC
>NZ_JAUBOS010000118.1:0-6801 GCF_036700365.1 Microcoleus sp. w2-18bC1 | reverse complement strand
CGTCCCGCCCGTCCTTTTTGGACGGGCGGGACGCCCATCCCACTTTCAAGAGTGGAAGTTATTTAATTCTCATTCCTAAGATCGATTCTGAAAACTCAACCTAAATTTAGATTGGATACTGCCTTTTCAAGAATGTGACGCGGTGCGGTGTCTCTACAAAAAAAAATCTAGGGATACGACACAGCGCCGTGTCCCTAATCTTTTATACTGACAACTGTCCGCTGACTACTGCGCGCGGAGTTAGTCTTTAATTTTGCTGACAGCTTTTTTGACTTGTTGCTCAAAGGATGTAGCTTGTGTATTGGAAGGATTTTTCATTTTTTCAATGTCAGCGTCTCCCTGAACTTCGTTAGGCCCTTTGCTGGCTTTTTCTTGAGTTTCTTCCAAGGACATTGGTTTTTTCAGTACAGCTTCTTGAGATTCTTTTTCAATACCCAAAAGTTTGTCTTCACCTTTGGTGGGGCTGCTAGTAACTGCAAAAGCCGGGAAAGCATTAGAAACAAACATCAAAGCACAAAAACAAACAGCTATTAAAGTGCGGACTAAACGCTTGGCAGGGAAGTTAAAGCTGATAAAAGACATACAAAATTTCTCCGTTTTTAGAAGTTTTGATCGGTAAGATTGTTAACAGGCAGAAGCTCACTCAAATTCTGCACAATCTTTAACTCAAGTTTGAGAAAAGCAACCTTTGCTCTCTTTCAAATTGAGCTAACATATAATATTTAGCTGAAAAAGCTGGGATTTGAAATCCTTCTCAGGGAATATTTCTAGTTGACAGGAGTCGATCGCCCCAAGAGATTTATGTAGAAGGCACTTGTGTAGAATCAAAAAAATTCTCTATAAGTGCCTTCGGATGCGCCTCACATAGCGGTATCAATGTCAGTAACTGGTTTTATCGTGGAGTGGGGGCGGGTTTATTTAGCCTCTTTACAACGTGAGAGGGCGCTTGAGTGAACCCGCAGAGCGGTTTGTTAAAAATGTTGCAAGATATGAGATGCGCCCGACTATCCACTGACTAATGACTAATAACTAATGGCTGCTGCTGTCGCACGGGAACTTGACATTTTGCTAGATAAGTTTTAATTTCTCCTACACTGAGTTGCCCGTAATGCAGCAGGGAAGCCAGTAGGGCTGCTTCTGCTTTGCCCTCAGTCACGGCTTCGTAGATGTGGTGGCAGTTGCCGGCGCCACCGGAAGCAATGACGGGAATTTCGACCATTTCGGCAATGCTGCGAGTTAATTCCAAATCGTAACCGGCTTGAGTGCCGTCCGAGTCCATGCTTGTCACCAGAATTTCCCCCGCGCCGCGCTGTTCGGCTTCCTTGGCCCAGGCGATCGCATCTAGGCCGGTATTTTCTCGCCCTCCGCGCACGTACACGTCCCAACCAGGATTATCCGCGTCTTGCCGTTTGCGGGCGTCGATCGCCACTACAATGCACTGATTACCAAATCGATCGCTGGCTTTGTCAATTAAACTCGGATCGCGCACTGCCGCCGAATTAATACTCACCTTATCAGCGCCCGCCCTCAACAAACTTTTAATTGTGTCTAAGGATTGGATACCGCCGCCCACCGTCAAAGGGATAAATACGCGATCGGCCGTTCGGTACACCACATCGATCATAATATTCCGGTCTTCGTGAGTCGCCGTAATGTCCAGAAACACCAACTCGTCAGCACCGGCATCATTGTAAACCTGAGCCATTTCTACCGGATCGCCAGCATCCTGAAGGTTGACAAAATTGACACCTTTGACCACGCGACCGGCTTTCACATCCAAACAAGGCAAAATTCTTTTCGACAACATAAAATTCTCGTGTTTCCAACTTATTGACCGCCGCAGCGAGGAAAAGGCTTTGTTGATATCTTCAAAAACCCGAAGTTAAGCCACAAATCTTAAAGATACCTTGTGTTTAACAATTCTCGGTCGGAGCCGGAGAGCCATTTTTCAGTTTTTTTAGGCCCCCTGAGAATAAATAAAACTTGGCTCGCAGTGGGAGCCGTGACCTTCGGTAGAATATGGGTAGAGAGTTATGTTTCCGCAAAAAGCAACAAATTTAAGTCCCCAGAGACATCTTTGGGGTGAAAAATATGACAATTTCGCCTATGATCGAACCATAACTACCTTCGCTGGCGATCGAATTGTGGTTCGGCAATCCTGTATGCTTTGGTGCATCGACGATCGACTAAACAATTTTAGATTTGAGAACAGCAGATTTGAGGTTTTTTAGCAGCAATCTCAGTTATAAGCCGCGCGGTAAAGTTAAAATTTAAAGTTTAAAATCTCAAATCGGTTGACTTGATGTCGTTTTTAGGGCTGTGGTGACTTTGCAAGCCAATCCACATTTGGTACTTCGTACAGAGAAAAGCGGCAATCGCTACTTGCCGCTCTCCGGCAGCAATTGCTGGACAGTAGGGCGGAGCGATGACAATAATTTTGTACTGACAGATCGCTGGATTTCCCGTAATCACGCGATGTTACAGCAAATGGAGACAGGAGAGTTCTACCTGATCGACTTGGGCAGCCGCAATGGTTCCTTTGTCAACGGGCGGCGCGTCAGTATTCCTGTCACTCTCAGAAATGGCGATCGGATTATTTTCGGTCAAACCGAATTGGACTTTTACAACCCAACCGCCGGTCACCGACACGATCCAATACACGAGACAGACTCTGAAGATTTTACGGCGACTTTGACGGTGCGTAGCCTGATTAGCGTCATGGTAATGGACATCCGAGACTTTACAGTTTTGACTAGGCAGCTAGACGAAACCCTCCTCTCGGAAGTTATCGGCAACTGGTTCCGCAAAGCAGGACAGATCATTCGCGAACACGGCAGTTGGGTGGACAAATACATCGGCGATGCCATCATGGCAGTCTGGTTCCACAAAACCAGCGGTGTCAGCAGCGAGGAAATGATGCGGATTTGCCAAGCTTTGAGCGAACTGCACAAGGCAACAGACGAACTCAGCAGCCGTTACCCCCTGCCTTTTCCTTTGCGAGTCGGGGCTGGCATCAATACCGGTTATGCAATGGTGGGAAATTCTGGCAGCAGCGACCGATCGGACTATACCGCCTTGGGAGATACTGTAAACGCAGCATTTCGCCTGGAATCTTGCACCAAGCAACTTGGCAAGGATATCGCTGTGGGAGAAACTACCTACAAATACCTGACGCAATTGGGGGCGCAGGGCGCTTTCGAGCAGCACACCGTTGCTTTAAAGGGTTACGACACTCCCACGGTGACTTACGGCGGTACTTATGCTGACTTGAATGCTTTTCTCAAAACGAAAGGAAAAAGTTCTTGATAGCGAGAAAATTGGGGCGGGGCAAAAATTAACCCTTTAAAATGGCAGTCCGAGTTTTTAATTGGGAGTGCCTTTGATAAACTTGCCTGCGATGCTTAAAAGTCGGCTATTGTCATATATTGTCCGCCTTGTCAATACCAAAATGTAAAGTTTATAACAGCCCTCTACCTATTGCGGATTTATCTGAAAAACTGCATAAGCAAAATGGTAGTCTCTACATAAATGCTGTGTATGAAATTGGGAGACAAAACTTCATGAAACGATTGGGTCGTCTATTGGCAGTATTGGGCTTAGTGCTGGGCTGCTTTGCATGGGCTGGAGACCAAAGCGCGATCGCGGCGTCATTAAGCCGTATCGTCTTGCCATCATCCTCGCTCCTAGCTGTTGAAGCTCCGGCTAGAACCAATCGCGCCGATGAGAAGCTTGCCACAGAATACGGCAAAAAACTTGATTTGAACAACAGCGCCGTCCGGGACTTTCGCCAATATCGAGGGTTGTATCCCACTTTAGCTGGACTAATTATTAAGAACGCTCCTTACGAAAAAGTTGAGGACGTACTCAACATTTCAGGTTTGACGGAAGCTCAGAAAAAAGTGCTGCAAGCTAACTTGGACAAATTCACCATAACTGATGTCGAATCAGTCTTTATTGAAGGAGATACCAGGTTGAATAACGGTCTCTACGACTAGGTAGCAGCGGGCCTCATTTGAAGGCAGAAGTCATTCGGCAGAAAGAAAAGATTTTTTTTCTCTTAGGCTGATGACTTCTGCCTTTAATTTATCAAGACTTACTTTCAACCACCATTCGGCAAAAGCCGACCAAAATTCGCTAGATTGAAATCAGCGGGTTCCCCTGATTCATCTAAAATCTAAAATCTAAAATCTAAAATCTAAAATCTAAAATCTAAAATCCCTTGACTGACATTAGTTCAAGTCCCCAGATTCATCTGTAGACTCAATTCTAAAATCTAAAATCTAAAATCTAAAATAGACTGGCGGCAGACTTATGACTGACAAATTTGACGTATTGGTAATAGGTGCTGGCGCGGCGGGTTTGTATACAGCACTTTGCCTGCCAGAGCATTTGCACGTGGGCTTGATCAATAAAAATACCCTGCCTGTTTCTGCAAGCGATTGGGCTCAAGGAGGGATTGCGGCGGCGATCGCCCCTGAAGATTCCGCAGCGCTGCACGTTCAGGATACACTGGCTGCGGGAGCCGGCCTTTGCGATTTGGAGGCGGTGAAATTTTTAGTCGAGGAAGCTGGTACTTGCATCGACTCCCTGGTGAAAATGGGCGTTGCATTCGATCGCACCGGCCCAGATTTAGCCCTCACCCTAGAAGCAGCCCACTCCCGCCGCCGAGTTCTCCACGCCGCCGACACTACGGGCAAAGCGGTTATCAGTACGCTGACAGCAAAAGTATTGAGCCGCAAAAACATTCAACTCGTATCTCCTGCCTTTGCTTTGAGTCTGTGGCTAGACAAAACCGGGCGGTGTCAGGGGATTAGCTCGATTTGCGGCTCACAAGTCAAGTGGCTGCAGGCCAAAGCCGTGGTGCTGGCGACAGGCGGCGGCGGACAAGTTTTTGCTCAAACGACCAATCCGTCGGTAAGTACCGGGGACGGGGTGGCAATTGCGTGGCGCGCCGGGGCGCTGCTGCGAGATTTAGAATTTGTGCAGTTTCACCCGACGGCGCTGAGTACAGCGGGCGCGCCTAGGTTTCTCATTAGCGAAGCGGTGCGGGGAGAAGGAGCTCATTTGGTTGACAGTAAGGGATATCGCTTTGCTTTTGACTCTCACCCCAGCGGGGAACTCGCCCCTAGGGATGTTGTCAGCCGCGCTATTTTCCGCCACTTGCAAAAGACGGGGGAACCTCATGTTTGGCTGGATTTGCGCCCGATTGCGGTCGATCGACTTCGCTACAGGTTTCCCAATATTATTCAAGTGTGCGCTGATTGGGGAATTGATATTTTTTCCGAACCGGTGCCGGTGACGCCCGCGGCCCATTACTGGATGGGAGGGATTGTCGCTGACAAGTTTAACCAAACTTCGATTCCGGGTTTGTACGCGGTGGGAGAAACTGCGAGCACGGGGGTACACGGCGCTAATCGGTTGGCGAGCAATTCGCTGCTGGAATGTCTGGTCTTTGGGGCGCAGATGGGACTTTTGCAGCTAGAAGATGGAATATCCGAGGCATTCGCCAATCAGTTCGAGGCGGGGGAAATCTGGGAAAAATCGATTTCTGAACGGGACATTGAGGCGATCGAAAGGTTGCGGGTTGAATTGCGGAATTTGGTGTGGCAGAGTGCGGGCATTTGCCGGGGACAGCGGGATTTGGAAAGGGCGATCGTCCAACTTGAGATTTGGCGGCAAGAATTTGCTTTGTTGCCTTTGAGTCAGACGCTTGATAATTTACAGCCCGGACAAATTATTGATTTTTCCCCTGCTGAGGCCCAGAATAGCTCAATTTTGCGAAATTGGGGAGAAGTTGGGAATTTATTGGATATCGGCTACTTAATTGTCAAAAGTGCTGCGTTTCGCACCGAAAGTCGCGGCGGTCACTACCGGGTGGACTATCCTCTCACAGATCCGGATTGGTGCAGCCATACTTTAATTAACCAATCCAATTGGTACAAATCTCCGCGAATAGAAGATTGAAAATTTGGGGTCAGCGCGTTCCCGTACCGTCACTTTCGGGGTTCCCGTTCGGGGTTGGTTCGTATTGTTGGGGATTTCCCAACCTAGAGGTTGGTGTAACTGTCCAAACTCTGGGGTTCTCGCCCGTGCTACGGGCTTTTGTGAAATTGCTAGTTGAGTTGCTGGCAAGTCGAGCCGCATTTGCGGTGCCGACTGTATTCACTTGCAGGCAGGCTGCCAGGGTTGCCGTTGTTGTGAGCTGAATCAAAGTACGCATAGTATTCACAGCCTTATTCAAATCACCGCAATAGATCCCTGTCTGTACCACCTATTATATCTATCAATTTACGTATTTCCACTGATATGTTTACATCTACTTTAATTAATTTTCGTAAGTTTACATAATTTTTTTTACATTAAGGCTTTTGGGGATTGGAATTTGGTTTGAGGTTGTGATTTATTTTAATATTTTGTAACATTTAGATGAGACGGCAAGTTGCTCTCATAAGTTTTATATTTGGCTAAATCTATCTAATGACAGATGACAAATTACAGGATTTTAACTTATGTGACTTTAGATTTGAGATTTTACTACTTTGGACATTTTTTTGAACGGTTTCAAAAAGCTTAGAAGCCTTACAGTTTAAGGAGCGAGCTATTTTTTTAAGTTAGCTGCACAGGGGACGCCTGAAATAATATCTCCCTCACAGCCCAATTAGGGTTTGAGGCCTAAAAATTGCTCTAAATGTGTCTGAAATAATTGAGATTTTAGATAAAAAATTGGTTCTTCCTTACTTACTATGCTAAATCAATAGTTAAAGGCGTAAAATCAATTTAACAAATATGTCAAAATGTAAA
>NZ_JAUBOS010000021.1:68999-92017 GCF_036700365.1 Microcoleus sp. w2-18bC1 | reverse complement strand
GATATTTATAGCTTCAGAGGGCTTTTTCATAGTTTTGAAGGTTGCTATACTGGCACAAATTATTATACCTTAAAAAAGCCTCAAATGATTGCATAGCAATCATTTGAGGTTTTGGCAATTCTCAATTTCTTTGGATTTAAATCTGCTTGAATATCTGCGGAATGTGGGTTATATTATCGTAGGGTGCGTCAGCCTTCTAAATTCTTGCAGTTATCCCAAAGATTTAGAAATGCTGACGCACCCTACAATATCGGGAACTGTTTTTGATTCCAACACGGAATCTAACAAGGAACGAGAAATTTGATGGTTTTAGGACTTACGCAAAATTTCCATATCAGCGGGACAATCACGGGGGATTATCCCTACAAACACCCGATTAAGAAACAATTTCCTCATTCCGATCTTGAAAACATTGCTGCAACACAGAAACAGGGAGCTCATTCAATTGACCCGATCGCACAAATTCAGCATAAGTATCAGCCTCTATTGCCTGCAAATCCCCTTCTAGTTTGTCGATAGTCATCTGTCGCAGTTCAGGAGATCGATCGTACATTTGGTTGATTCCTGCTTGCAGCAAGTTTAATTTTTCTTGAAGCTGACTCACGAGATGATTGGAAAACTCAGGCTCGACTCTACGATCGCCCGATACTTCCGATAGATGCTTGAGAACCCGATTGAGAGCAACACGTTGGGCGATCGCCTGCAGATACTGCTGACGCAACTCCTGGTTGCTCAACAACCCCAATTTTTCCAGCAGCGTCTTGGTGGTTAAACCTTGTACTAGCAGCGTAAATAAAACTACGCCAAACACGATCCCAATAATTTTGTCCCGCTCTGGGAAAACCTCCGGCACGCTCAAAGCTAAAGCAATCGAGACAGAACCCCGCAATCCTCCCCACCAAATCACAGTTCTATCGGCTAATGAAATTTCTGATTTTGCGAACCTATTGCTCAACCATCCTAAACCAAAAATAGCGATCGCTCGCGTCACAAACATCGCCGCCACAGTTATGCCAATCACTCCTAAATTCGCTTGCAAACCAGCAAAACTAATTCGATCGCCAATCAGCAGGAACATGATCGAATTTACAAAAAACGCCACAAAATCCCAAAATTGTGTTACCGCGAGTCTGGTACTGGGCTGCATACCTATCTGAGAGCCGAAATTGCCAAATATCAAGCCCATCACCACAACACCAATCACCCCAGAACCACCCAATTCCTCAACAATTATATAAGTGCCGTAGGCTGAAACTAAGGTTAACGATTGCTCCACCAAAGGTAAATCAAACCGTTGGGTGAGATAGGAGATACCAAAACCGATCGCACTCCCGACAGCAATCCCAATCCCCACAAAAGCTAAGAAATGCCCCACCAGAAATGGAATGCCAACTTCATCCGTCCCTAAAGAGAATCCCACCAAAAAACTAAAGGCAACAACAGCAATGCCATCATTAAATAAACTCTCACCCTCCACCAGCAAAGCTAGGCGTTTTTCAACTCCCAATTCTCGGAACAATGCAATGACTGAAACAGGATCAGTAGCAGATATACTCGCTCCTACCAACAGGGCAATTGCTAAAGAAACTCCAGCTATTTGGTTGAGAGCAAAAGCCACGCCAGCAACAGAAACAACCACACCCAAAACCGCATAAAGAGCGATCGGCACTAAATCCCGCTTGAGTTTAGACCATTCCAGATTCCAAGCAGCTTCAAACAAAAGAGGCGGCAAAAAAATCAACAGAATCAGTTCGGGCGATAGCGACACTAATCGCACATCTATAAAAGCCAAACCCAACCCGACAATTACTAAAAGCAGCGTGTAGGGAATTTGGCGCAACCAGCCCCATATTTGCGGCAGTATCGCCACACTTAAGGAAACTAATAGCACTAAAAGAAATTGCTTCAGATTGCCCTCGATCGTCGCTTCGTGAATTAGAGTTTCTGGGGTCATATAATTAGGGCTAAAATAGCTAAGGTTTCGGTTTCGATCGGGACTTATTCAGCGTCGAGCGCCGCACTTCTTCAACTTGACTAACTTGAAAAATTAGGGTAAATGGTTGACCCATTTCTTTTTCGACAAATGCTTCTAAAAGCTGAACCTGCTTGGGCGTCAAAGCTTCGCTGCTGCGAACACTCAGACGAACTTCCGGCGGTTTCGCCAACCAGTTAGTATCAGTTTTAATCAGTTCCACCCGTTGAAAAGTGATAGTTCGGTTAAGCAACGCCCGCTTCAGACTTGCTTCTAGTTGGGCTTGCTCGATCAATTCCGCAAAACTCACCCCCAGAGGAATCACAAGTATAGCCGTCAATCCTAGCGCCCACAAGAGAGCTTTACCGGCGCGATGCAGGGGGGTGTAGCCGGCCATTAAAGAGGTCAGCATACAGGAGAGAGTAATCCCCAGCAAATTAGTAAGATATAGGAGGCTTGCTCCCAAACTGAGCGACCAATTAGCTTGAGATAAGCCTAAACCTATAACACAAATTGGCGGCATCAGAGCCACGGCGATCGCAGTCCCCGCCAGAGTAGCAGAAACTTTGGGCTGAACTTTCGCATAGCCGCTGATTCCGCCAGCGGCGATCGCAATTCCTAAGTCTAGTAATGTAGGTTTAGAACGAGCTAGAACTTCGCTCCCAAAGTCGGGAAGTTGTACCAAAGCGCCCAAAAAACAAGCTAGAAAAATTGCTAGCACCGTCCCGACTGCTAATGCAACTAAACCTTTGCGGAAGAGGAGAACGTTACCTTCTACCGCTCCAAATGCTAACCCTCGAATTGGCAACATCAGAGGGGCGATGATCATAGCACCGATGATGACGGCCGCACTGTTGGAAAGCAGTCCAAAGGTGGCGATTATACAGGAGCCGAGAATTAAGACTAGATAGTTAATATCTAGGGTTGATTCTTCCAACAAGTCAACTCGTATTTGCTTTAAATGCTCTCGAGGAATCCTGCTCCCGGTGAAATATTTAAGACGGTCTCGAATATTGTTGAGCAAAATAATCTCCTTAAATCGGGGGCTTGTATCCGTATGCAGGTAAGGTCAGTCGATTTTAGATTTTAGATTTTAGATTTTAAATTTTAGATTTTAAATTTACTCCACTGATGAATCTGGTAGCTTGAACAAAAGTCCAAAATTTGGGGCTACCCAGTCGATTTGAGATTTGAGATTTGAGATTTACTCCACAGATGAATCTAGGATCTTGAACTAGGGTCTAAAATTTGGGGTGACTCACGAGAAGAGTCGGGGGCTTGTCTCCCTGTGCAGGTGCAGTCAAAAGAATCAAAATCCCAGCCAGCAAGTTTTCGAGGATGTCCCAGAATCCGAAAGCAATTATCGCGTCGCTAATAGCCACCAGTTGAATCACATTCCGTGCATGGAATGACGGGAGGGCGATGAATAACGCGATCGACAATAATTGATTTATAATCAAGATATATACTCCACCCCAATAATACCGAATCATGCTCGCAGAAGCAAACGCCACACTTTGGCCTAGTCTAATTACTGTTTCAGCATTAATTCTCTACTTCGTTGTTACCATCAACGTCGGCAGAGCTAGATTCAAATACAAAGTTTCTCCCCCGCAGATGACAGGAAACCCAGACTTTGAGCGAGTGGTGCGAGTTCAGCAAAATACCTTAGAGCAAATGATTCTATTTTTGCCCTCGCTGTGGCTGTTCTCGCAATTTATTAGCCCAGTTTGGGGCGCAGGTATCGGCGCAGTTTGGATAATTGGACGCATTTTGTTTGCTTGGGGTTACTATCAAGCGGCTGAAAAAAGAGCGGCAGGATTTGGCATTAGCACCTTAGCTACTTTAGCTCTGCTTGGTGGTTCATTAACAGGCATAATTATGTCGCTGCTGAAGGTTGGAGCGTAAATTCTGATCGACATAATTATTTTTCTACTCGTTTCCACGTTATGCCTGGTAACGCATATCCGGAGGCTCTGCCTCCAATTTTCCTGCTAAAAAAGCGAGGCACAGCCTCTCGACAGCGGTTCCCTGGCAGAGCCAGGGAACCAGTTAAATCCAAGTTTTTCAATTACTTTCAGGAGTAAATATGTCAGAAACCAACAAACCCGTATTTGAAATTAACCCACAACTTTTTCAGCAGCTTGTCGAGTGGCAAGAAAAACTTGAACAAGAAGATGAATTAGTAAGCGAGTCAGAAGACGAGAAACCACTTGAGGTAAAAAATCCTCCTGACAGTTATGAACAGCATTCTCAAACAGATAATTTCTAGCTGGTGGCTAGCAGCATCTTTTGCATTTCCGGCTGCTGTCTCGGCTCAATCGCTGACACCTAGCCAAATTCAGCAAGTCAATAGCGGTTTGTTTCGTTCTAACTCTCAAGATTTCTTTCAGCAAGGAAATCGCCAACTGGAAAGAGAAATCGCAATTTTGTTGCAAAAAAAAGTCACTTCCGAAGGCAAGATTCTGGAGATTGATGAAAAATTGCTCTCTCAGCTTTGCAGCCAAGTTAAAATAAATTCGCACAATTTTGACACAGTAAATGCTGTTAAGATTGCTGATTTTAAGGCAAAATTAACAGATAGTTGTAGGCAAAATTAAAATAAAAGTGAGGTAAAAATCCAAGTTTTAGTGTTGATGGATAAAGAAGGAATGACCACGTTGAAACTAGCCATGCTGAAAGCGCAAACTGCCGCTCAATTGGCGGCAATAATTATTGATTACACTCATGAGGAAATGATGCTAGTTTTTTATGAGCTAGAATGGGAACAACAGGCGAAAATTAAGGATATTTGGAAGACGGTTAGTTAAAGTAGGTGGAAATCAGAGGTTTTAATTTTTAACCGCAGATGTAAGCCGATAGACGCGGATGAACGCAGATTGAATTTGGTTAGTGTTCGCTGTGTATAACAATCTTAATTTGTACACAGCGAACAATGAAATATCTAAACTAGGGATTCGAGGCATAATTGGCGAAAATGATCGCCTCGTTGCTCGAAGTTTTGGTATTGATCGAAGCTAGCACAAGCTGGCGAAAGCAGCACGACTTTAGCGTTGTTCTGTTTGCCTAATTCTGCCGCTCGCGGGATTGCTCGTTCCATTGTTTCGACTATTTCCCAAGCGTTGTAATTTGCTTGTTCGAGCCGATCGGCAAAAATACCTGCCGCATCCCCAATTAGCAACACCCCCGCAGCTTTCGCCTTGATTGTATCAATCCAAGCGCGATCGTCCCCTTCTTTGGCGTCGCCGCCCGCAATTAAAATCGCCGGTGCGCTTACAGAAGCCAACCCGACTTGGGCGGCGTCATAATTAGTAGCTTTGCTGTCGTTGATGAAATCTATGCCTTCCCAAGTGCAGATGTGTTCGAGGCGGTGCGAAACTCCGGGGAATTTAGCGATCGCCTGGGCGATCGCACTTTTATCTATCCCCGCCAAATTAGCTGCCGCCACCGCCATTAACAAATTCTGCAAATTGTGTTCTCCCACCATTCGCAAAGAATCAGCAGGCAGAATTTTCTCGCTTTGAGCTATTACCCAACCATCTTGAATATAGGCTCCAAAATCTGTATTTCCCAACAAATCTTTTTCACCTTTGACACTCGTCCAACACGCATCCGGCCAAACGTCAACTCCTTGCTGCCGCAAACAAGGATCGTCGCCGTTAATTACTTGCAATTCCGATTTTTTCAGCAAATGTGCTTTAATGTTGTAGTAATTTTCTAACGTTTTGTGGCGGCTGAGGTGATCCGGCGTCAAGGTCGTCAAAACTCCGATTCGCGGCGCTACAAACGGCGAGGATTCTATCTGATAGCTGCTGATTTCTGCGATTACCCAATCCGGCTGTCTTTCAGCTAAAGCTAATTCACACGCAGCATAACCAATATTGCCACAAGCGGGAGCGTAAAGCCCGGCCTCTGCAAAAATAGCAGCAATTAAAGCAGTAGTAGTAGTTTTGCCGTTAGTGCCGGTAATTCCCACCCAAGCAGATTTGAGGTAACGCCACGCGAGAGCCATTTCTCCGATTGTTTCAATCCCTAACTCTCTGGCGCGCACTAATGCTGGACTGTCCCAGGGAACGCCCGGACTTACTACTATTAATTCTATAGATTCGACTGGTTCAAAAGATTGACCTAACTCCACATGAATGCCTTCGTTAGCGAATTCCTGTTGCTGTTCGAGCAAGTTTGGGGAAGATGAGCGATCGCTCAGCGTTACTTCCCATCCTTCGCGTTTTAGCAGTCTTGCGGCGGCAATTCCTGATTTTCCTAGTCCAATGACATGAGCTATCGGCATAAGTTGTGTGTGTGATGGAGCGAATTTCCCTGGTTTTATAAGTTTATATCTTAACCTTGAATTGGTTATTGACTATTGGCTATTTAGCTTATTTTTTAAGAGAGCGATCGAACTCTGCCCAGACGCGCGCGGTTTCGCAAAAATTCTAATAGATTTACTCGTTTTATTGGTAAGCTTTAATGTTATTTGGAGCGAGGGTTTTAAGAAGTACGTTTCTCAAATTGTTTTGCCTGCGAGCCCGCTCGTTTCCCACAAGCCCGCCAGGGGTTGAAAACCCCTGTCTAAAAGCTAAAGTCAGTTAAAACTGACTGAAAATTTTGGTATATATGCGTTTCAGTCCTCATAGCGAGGACTTTCGCTTTAGACGGGTGTTGAAACGAACGGCGGACTGAAGCGGATGTTTTCAATCCCAGGCGGACTCAAATCTTCTCGCTTCTAACTTTTGACGATCGCCCCAAAGTCAGCCAACACCCGCGCGTGATTCCGCAACAGCCCCAGTAAATTCAACCGATTTTGCTTAATTTCCGGGTCGGGATCCATCACTAAAACGCTTTCTGGCCCGTCAAAAAAGTTGCTAACAGTCGGAGAAATTTCCGTCAAACTATCTACTAACTGCTGGTAATTGCGAGTTTGTTTGGATAGCAGCGTTTGCGGCACTAACTGCACGACTGCATCGTAAAAAGCTTGTTCAGACGACTTTTGAAATAACTCCGGTTTCACAGCCGCTTTCGGTTCCAATTCTATTTTATCCAAATCACCTTGAGCCGCCAAACGAGTTGAACGGTTGACTGTTTCATAAATTAAATCCAAAGTCTGGTTATTGCGGATTTGTTGTAGGAAAAGCGCTCTTTCCAGTGCGTCCAACAAATCTCTCAATGCTCGTTCAGTATATTCTGGGTCGTTTTCTCCCAAAACTGCATTTACCAAATCATAATCTACATTTTTTTCTTCTTGCAACAAAGTCCGAATTCTTTGCAAGAAAAACTCGTATAACTGAGCCAGCAACTCCGTCGGTGTTTCCGGGCGCGTTGCAGTAAATTCTGCAACAACTTGTGCGAGCAACTGGTGCAAGTTTACTGGCAACTGAGCCGCCCAAATAATGTTAATTATTGCATTGGCTGCGCGACGCAAAGCGAAGGGATCGGATGAACCAGTCGGCAACATTCCCAAACCGAAGATGCTGACTAATGTATCTAATTTGTCTGCTATGGCGACAATTTGACCTGTGATAGTTTGCGGCAAATTGTCGCCCGCGCCTTTGGGCAAATAATGTTCTAAAATCGCTGTGGCTACTTCTTCCGATTCGCCACTTGCTAAGGCGTATTTCTGCCCCATGATTCCTTGCATTTCGGGCAGTTCGTAAACCATTTGGGTTACGAGGTCGGCTTTGCAAAGTAAGGCTGATCTTGCTATGTAAGCTTGTTCTTCGCCTGTGATTTGCAGTTGATTGGTGATCAGGCTGGCAATCTTGCACAGACGATCGACTTTTGCGCGTACAGTCCCTAAATCTTCCTGGAAAGTAACTGTTGCCAACTTTGGCAAATAATCCTCTAGAGGCTTTACCAAGTCTGCTTTGTAGAAAAACTGACCGTCTGCCAATCTCGCCCGCACTACTCGCTCGTTACCGGCGGCAATAATCGCGGCTTTAGCCGGATCGCCGTTAGAAATTGTAATAAAATAGGGCAGAAGTTCGGGATAACCGGGATTTTTGAGAATCGGAAAATACCGCTGGTTTGTAACAATAATTGTGGTGATTACTTCCGGCGGCAATATCAAAAATTCCTCGTCAAATTTGCCGACAACTGCGTTCGGCCATTCTACTAAGTCGGTGACTTCTTCTAACAAATCTTCGGTAATGTCGGCGTAACCGCCTTGTTTTGTCGCTGCGGCTTCTACTTGTGCTTTAATTTGATTTTTGCGCTGGGTTCGATCGACCTCCACGCAAGCAGCCCGCAGATATTCGACATAATCCTCGGCTTGCGGAATCGAGACAGGCTGCGGATGTAACACCCGGTGTCCTTGGGAAATCCGATCGCTCTTGACCGTATCCGAACCGCTCACCAATGTAATTGGCAGTACAGTATCATCTAACAGCGCCACGATCGATCGAATCGGGCGCGGAAACTTCAAATCTCCGTCAGCCCACCGCATAAATCTTTTGCCTTCTAACTTATTAATCCACTGCGGCACAAGTTCTGTCAAAATATCCGCACTCATCCGCCCCGGAATCTTTTTGAGCACAAACACAAAATCGCCTTTATCGGTAGCGCGAACTTCCAAAGCATCAATTTCTACGCCCTGCTTTTTCGCAAAACCTTCCGCTGCTTTCGTCGGTTTGCCATCTTTAAAAGCCGAACTCGCGGGTGGGCCTTTTACCTCTTCTTCTCTATCTAATTGCTGAACTGGCAGTCCCTTCACGAGAACGGCCAAACGCCTCGGAGTAGCGTATACATTAATTGAGTCATTTGTCAAGGATTCTTCTGCCAGCGTTGCAGGTACAAGTCGCTGCCACTGCTGGGCACTGCCTACGACAAAAGATGCGGGCAATTCTTCTGTACCGAGTTCTAATAAAAAGTTAGGCATATCGCACCGTAATGGAATTTTGTTTAGGGTAATTTAAGGTAATTTATCCGATCGCGCGATCGTATATCTGAAATATCTGAAAAATACTCAAAAATCCAGGATACCACGTAAAATCGGGGGTGAAAGACAATATTCTCGACAGCCCATGACCTTGGCGGAAAGACTAGGACAAGATTGGAAGTCTCGACTGGAAAAAGATTGCCCGGACGAAAATTCTAGCACTCGCGAGAGTGTTGTCCGGTGGCTGTTGGGAGACAAGCCCGAAAGATTTGACACTCTTAGCCCAACTCAATTGTCTGTCGCCTCTGGCGCGATCGACTTTTTATATCGAATTTTGATTTCTCGGTATCTGGGAGTACCCCCAGAAAAAGCTTACCGCAACTTGATCGGGCGACTGGGCGGTTTGGTGGTGCTCCGGCAAAAAATCCAAGCCTGGGTTTCCCTGAGTCGCGACAGACAGCGGAGTGCGGTGGAGGTACTACAAGAAGTGATTCAGGAAATGCTCAATTCCGATCGCTACCTGCAGCAGCAAGTCGCCTGGATTGCCGAATGCACCTCAGACAGACGCCTGCGAAATGCTTTGCTGCTAGCGAGCACAGAAGAATACTGCTTGCGGCCGATCCGCAACCAGCCGCTGTTGGTGTACCGTTTTGTCAACTACCTGCGGCGTGCTCAGCGGGGCGGATTGACCCAAGTGCCTGCGGGAGACTGGGTGCGGCTGGTGTCGGAACAGGTTCTACCCGACGATACAGACGAACCGCTCAGCCTGCTAGACGAACAGGCGATGTCCGAGTATCGAGAAAATCAAGCTTGGGAAGAGCAGCAAACTCAGCGGCAGATTGTCCAACAAGAATTTGAGAATTACTTGGCCGCTGAAGTCGATCCGCTGGCTTCCCGGTGGCTGCAGCTTTACCTCCAAGGTCGTTCCCAAGAGGCAATTGCCGAGGAGTTGAAGGTTCCGATCAAGCAAATTTACCGCTTGCGAGAAAAAGTCAGTTACCACGCGATTCGCGTTTTTGCGGTCAAACAAGCACCGGAATTAGTCGCCAACTGGCTGGAAACTTCGCTCCAAGAACACAGTTTGGGCTTGACTCCGGCTCAGTGGCAGCAATATTTACAAAACCTCACGCCGGTTCAGCGGCAGTTGGTAGAATCGCTGAAAGCAGGAAAAAGTGTAGAGACGATCGCATCTGAATTAAAGCTGAAAACCAATCAAGTCATCGGCGAGTGGAGCAAACTCTATTTAGCAGCTCAATCGCTCCGCAACGAGTAGATTGGTAATGGGTGGCGGGCAATTGCTAATTGTTAATTGGCAGTAGCATTTTTCATAATCCCCGCTACAAATCCATTCCCGCACAGCCACAGATTATTGCGAGTTTCCCCGTGGAAAACCGCGCGATGCCCCTTGTGTCTAATCAGGTTAGCTCGATCGGGATATCGTAGCGCTGCCGTGACAAGCGAGTTTCTTGATCGTAGCCGCTACGTGATTTATCCGTGGAATCAATCCAAAATCGGAAATCTCAACTCCTCAAGCCCCCGAATTTATCTCGCGCAAGTCAATCCAAAATCTAAAATCTAAAATCTAAAATCGAATGACGATCGCGCTCCGAGACGATCACAGCCCACTCTCTGAGGTAAGATACTAGCAGCACGATCGACTTTTCAGGATTTTTTAACCAATCCTCTATTCAGCGGTAGCCCGTAAATCATCCGTTGTGGTGCATCTCTAATACTTGTGCATTAAAGATATAATTCTATTGTTGCCAGCCACGGGCCTCAATATCGGGCGATCGATGATAGTTGGTCTAGACTGCGCTAGTCATCATCTAGTTCTCAATCTTTTGGTAGAATTTGAGGCTGCAATACAGAAGGGAGAAAATTCTGGGACTAAGGATTTTTCTTTAATAAAAGCTTCCGGTTGTTAGGCCAATTCCTCCGTCAGGGAAGTTGCAGCGTTTAATTTTATCGCATCAGGTTGGTGCGTCGCGCTCGATCGCGCTTCCAACTACAAAGCAGCTAATGGTACATACATCTTCAACAGGCTCGGCAGCTACAATGGACTCCGATCGAATATTTCACCTAATCGACACTGTTGTCCCCTTTGAAGCTTGCCTTTACTATCAAGTTTTGCCTTTATCTCTAGAAGGTAATCTGTTTAAATTGGGCGTAGTCGATGCCCAAGATGACTCCGCCTTGGACTACGTGCAGCGGATTTTAGCTTACATGAATTGCTCAGTCACAACAGAGCCAATTGCCTCGGAAACTCAGCGCTCGATGCTCTCAGCTTACTTGCTGCACGGGAACCAGCTCCGAGAACCGAGCCAGACAGAAACCGCCGCAGCCCCAACACCCAAAAATCCCGCACCAGCAACTTCAGGCCCCAATGCAGCAACGCTGCTGTCTGTGCCAGAAGCCTCGATGCCCGCTCCTGAGCGGTTTAAACCTGCTGGCGCTGAGGTTCCCCCGACACCGACACAGCTATCGGTTTTGAATGTCGAGGCCTTGCACTTGTCAAGCCAAGTGGAAGTTTTGGCAACTTTGCCCGCGCCCCAACTGCTGCAAGAATTGCTCGGTAGAGTGCTGCGAGAGGGTATCGGCCGCTTGTTTTTTGAGCGGCATCAGTCCCAAGGTCGCATTCTTTGGAGTCAAGATGGCGTTTTGAAATCGATGCTCGAAGGTATCGATATCGTCCTTTTCCAAGAGGTCATCGATGAGTTGAAACGGCTGACAGATATGCCTGTTGGCCCGGTGGAACAGGCCAAACAAGTCGAAGTTGAGCGCATATACCAAAACACTCATTTGCTGTTGCGCTTGCGGGTAATGACGGTGGGTGGCAAGGAAGAAGCCACCCTGCAAGTTTTGCGGGGGGCAGCTTTGAGGTTTTACCAGCAGCAGCAGTTGTCTACTTTGAGTCGGGACGCGCTGCGACTGGCCGAAGAATTGCAGCGGAAAGTGAATCAAATTCGCGATCGAACTCGGCTTTCTCCTGTGCCTTTAGAGGGGTTGCCCGCTTTGGAACAGGTGATTAGAAATGTTGACGACCAAATTGAAGCTTTGCTGCACGAACACAATCCCGATTAGCCATAATCAGCAATAGATGACTGTTTTGAATTTTTTTAAACTCACATCAAGTCCGGTCAATCGATTTTAGATTTTAGATTTTAGATTTTAGATTGAAGCATTGACCCCACGGATAAATTCGGGGGGCAAGTTTCTCGGATACAGGTTTTTGATTTCTGGGTCCTGAGTCTGCTTTCGGAATGAATCCGGGGGCTTGTATCCTGGATGCTTTCGGTCAAATAATAATAATTACCTTTGTAGTGAGGACTCAAGTCCAAGCGAGTTTTATGATAACTCAAGTCTTCATTACAAACCAATTTGATTGCAATTGTGCGAGGTGACACAATATTATACAATTTCAAAAAAAGAATGCAATTGTATGCCCTTGCTCTAAACCCTGGTAGTCATCAGTCATTCCCAATCTAAAATCTAAAATCTAAAATCTAAAATGGTATTAGCCGTGTTCGAAAACATCATTGTACTGCAATAAATCCAAACTCACAAAAACTGGCAAACACTGAAAACATTGCTGTGCAATTTCCCAGCGTTCTTCTCGCTGCAACATAGCAGTCAACTTTTGTTTAGCGCTCAGCAAATAGCGGACATCGTTAGCAGCATAATTTAGTTGCTCGTCAGAAAGATTAGTCGCATTTCCCCAGTCGGAACTTTGAGATGTTTTATTTAATTCTACCTTTTCAAGTTCTAGAATTAATTCTTTCAATCCGTGTCTGTTGGTGTAAGTTCTAGCAAGTTTACTAGCTAGCTTGGTGCAGAAAACTGGTGCAATGTCAATACTTAAATTGTAACGCATTGTTGCCATATCAAAGCGCGCAAAATGAAATACTTTTTCAATACTTTCGGCTTCCATTAACTTCTTTAAATTCGGTGCTGCTGTCTGGCCTTTGGCAATCCGCACCACTGCAACTTTACCTTCGGGATTGCACAACTGAACCAAACACAAGCGATCGCGCCAAGGTAGCAAACCCATTGTTTCCGTATCAACGGCGATCGCTGGAGCAGTCAAATAATAAGATAAGAGAGAATCGGGAATATCACCATCGCACACTTGAAAATCTGCAAATTCCATTATTAGTAATTTTTGACTGTTGACTGTTGACTGTTGACTGTTGACTACCTTCTTCCCTCTTCCCTCTTCCTTCTTCCCTCTTCCGACTTCCCTCGGACTGACATCCGTTACATCCGTTACATCCGTTACATCCGTTACAGAATCCGTTGCCGAACTTCCTTCTTCCTTCAAATTATCGACTGCGGACAAAAAGCTGAGTAAAATAATACTCCCCTTTGGCATTTTTCGCAACCCCAATACCAGTCACATTAAACTGACCCTCCATATTCTTACGGTGGCCGTCACTTTTAATCCAACCCTCAACAGCATTGCGTACCGGGTCGTTGTAGCCAAAATTGTAAGCAAGATTTTCAGCTACACTTTGATAAGGAATGGTAATTGCTTTCGCCCGCCCCTCAAATCCATCGTGGCTAAAACTGACTTTACCCTTAGCCATATTTTCGCTGTGAATTCTTGCTATCTGACTGATTCGCGGATCGATACTCAGCGGCGGCAACTTTTTAGATGCTCGGTATTGATTTATCTGTTGGTTAACCGCTTTTTCTAAGTCAGTAATAGCACTCAAAGCAACATTAGTATTCATGGGAGTTTGTGGCAGCGATCGCATAGGAATGGAGGTGTCACACTTAGGCAGGATTGTCAACAATCCCAAGCAAATCGAAATCAAACCTTTGGACATGAAATCAAACGAGAAATAAAGTTAATTGTTACTATTAGTGTCAACTTAAGGCCAAAAGTAGTATGAGTATACCGTCTGAGGATAAGCCTCTATATCCCCCTCGCATCCCCCTTAATAAGGGGGACGAAACATCGCTTCCATTTCCCCCCTTATTAAGGGGGGCTAGGGGGGATCTAGACTTCGATACAAACGAGAGATACAAAGGATTTTAGTCTTAAGTTGACACCAATTAATTGTTACCAATTCCTACAGAGCGATCGCCCCACATTCCGCTAACCTAGATATTCAGAACCTTCGCTACAGTGTTCACGTCTTTGTCGCCGCGTCCGGAACAGTTAAGCACAATGCGCGGATTGCCTGTTAGCTGCGGGCACAGAGTCTCTAAATAGGCGATCGCGTGAGAAGTTTCCAAAGCCGGAATAATCCCCTCCAACTGCGAAAGCCGCTGAAATGCTTCCAGCGCTTCTGCATCAGTTACGCTATAATATTCAGCTCTGCCCGCATCCTTCAAATAACTATGTTCCGGCCCCACGCCCGGATAATCCAAACCCGCACTAATCGAATGTGGCTCGATTACTTGACCTTCATTATCTTGCAGCAAATAACTCATTGCCCCGTGTAGAACTCCCACACTTCCCTTAGTCAAAGTAGCAGCGTGTTTATCAGTTTCCACACCTTCGCCCGCCGCTTCAATACCGATCAATCTGACAGTTTCTTCCCCGACAAACTCATGGAAAAGGCCCATTGCATTAGAACCGCCGCCAACGCAAGCTAATAAAATATCCGGCAAACCGCCCCACTTTTCCTGACACTGAGCGCGCGTTTCTTCACCAATTACCGCATGGAAATCGCGTACCATCATCGGGTAAGGATGCGGGCCCGCTACGGAACCGAGGATGTAATGAGTTGTTTCGACATTTGTCACCCAATCGCGAATCGCTTCTGAAGTCGCATCTTTCAGCGTTCCCGTACCCGCAGCCACCGGCCGCACTTCGGCTCCCATCAAGCGCATTCTAAACACATTTAAAGCCTGTCTTTCCATGTCGTGAACGCCCATGTAGACAACGCATTCTATACCAAAACGAGCGCAAACTGTGGCGGTAGCAACGCCGTGTTGACCGGCACCAGTTTCAGCAATTACCCGCTTTTTGCCCATACGTTTTGCCAGCAATGCTTGAGCTAAAGCGTTGTTAATTTTGTGAGCACCGGTGTGGTTTAAATCTTCGCGTTTGAGGTAAATTTGCGGGCCAGTTCCGTCTGCTTTAGCGTAGTGCTCGGTGAGGCGTTCGGCGAAATACAAAGGGCTGGGGCGGCCGACATAATCTTTGAGCAATTGTTGGAGTTGCTGTTGAAATTCCGGTTCGCTGCGGTATTTGTGGAAAGCAGCTTCTAGTTCAAATAAAGCGGGCATCAGGGTTTCGGGGACGTATTTGCCGCCGAATTTGCCGAATCTGCCGAGGGAGTCGGGGCGTTGGGCGCTGGTTTCGGTGGTGAGATGCAGGGGGGTGACTGTCATTTGATTTTAGATTTTAGATTTTAGATTTTTTAGATTCGCGGGTAAGCTAGAGGCTTGGTGTCGATCGTACCAAATCGGTTGTGGACTTGAGCCGATCGAACAAATTTCATTATAATTCTTTGAACCCTTGACCTAAAGTATCCAGGATACCCGCCACGTGATTCATCCGTCCAGAAATAAAAAACCTGTATCCGATGAAACTTGCCCCCCGAATTTATCCGTGGGGTCAATCCTTCAATCTAAAATCTAAAATCTAAAATCTAAAATCGATTGACGGGCTAATACAATAAGTAGAAGATAGATGGCATTCCGAGCGATCGCAACCATACCCCAATCCGCTAAAACTAGAAATACCAGTAAAAAAAAAATCAAGCATCTTAACCTATGGCAGCATCCAAACGCAAAGATTCTGACAGCAAAACAACCGAGGGCAAACGAATAGTTTACTCCGAATTCGGCAACGTTGACAACTCGGCAGCCCTCCAACGGGGAATTGCCGAAGTTCCCCCTAATCAACAAAACCTCAAAATCGAAGCATCCCGAAAAGGACGCGGCGGCAAAACAGTTACAGTCATCAGTGGCTTTCAGGAAAAACCCGAAACATTAGCAACTTTAGCCAAGCAGCTAAAAGCCCAATGCGGTACTGGCGGCACAGTCAAAGATAATGAAATCGAAATTCAAGGTGAACACAAGCAAAAGCTGCGAGAAATTATCACAAAGTTAGGCTACAAAGCTAAAATTAGTGGAGGGTAAATTAGTCAATAGTCATCAGTGTATGGGCGGGACGAGTTTATGATATACTTAGTTTAAAACATAGATGGTTGGTAAAACCCGCCCCTACATCGCGCTAATTCTACGATCGCGAATCAACCAGAAATGATATTACCAATTACCGCCAATTTTTAATGTACACTCGACCTTTAGCTCGTTTAATCGAACAATTGCAGCGCTTGCCAGGAGTCGGTCCAAAAACAGCCCAGCGGCTCGCTTTACATATTTTGAAGCGACCGGAGGAAGAAGTGCAAGCCCTAGCTAAATCTTTGATTGATGCCAAACAGCAAGTAGGTTTCTGTCAAGTATGCTTTCACTTATCTGCTGACCCTGTTTGCGAAATTTGCCGCAATACCAACCGCGACAGTCATACCATTTGTGTAGTGTCAGAATCCCGCGACGTAATCGCTTTAGAAAAAACGCGGGAATACATGGGTAAATATCACGTTGTTGGTGGCGTTATCTCGCCGATGGATGGAATTGGCCCAGAACAATTGAACATTCAACCGTTAGTCCGGCGCGTCAGCCAGCAAAAGATTAAGGAAGTAATTATTGCTATTAGTCCCAGCGTGGAAGGCGAAACTACTACTCTTTATATCGGTCACTTATTAAAACCTTTTACGCTGGTGACGCGCATAGCTTTTGGTTTGCCGATGGGGGGAGATTTGGAATATGCCGATGAAGTTACATTGGCTCGTGCTTTGGAAGGAAGGAGGGAGTTGGATTAGTTGAAAACGGGTGATGGCTGATTTAAAAATAAGAGAAACGAACCGCGAAGACGCCAAGAGTACGTTCGGCGAAGCCGTTCCCGAAGGGTAGGAAGAGAAGAGAGGATGAAGAGTTGACAATTGATGCGACGAGAGCTATATTCTAAGCTTCTGCGATTGCTTCGCTCAGGCTCATAATGACAAAATTGTAAGATATGAAACCCGCGTCGGCGGGTTTTGTGTGTGTAGCGACAGGTTTCAACCTGTCGGGTATTTGGTATTTGGTTTATGGTCTTGAGTTTCGTTGTTCCCTGTCGTCACTGCCGCGAAAGGGTAAACTGGACAAAGTTACCGAGAGTAAAAAATCATGACCCAATTCGATCGACCTTTCACCTACCCCACAACCCGCAAAATCGACCAAACAGACGACTACCACGGCGTCAAAGTATCCGACCCTTACAGGTGGCTGGAAAATCCTGACTCAGAGGACACCCAAGCTTGGGTGGAAGCCCAAAATCAAGTTACCTTTGCCTATCTCAACGAAATTCCGGCGCGGGAAAAAATCAAACAGCGCCTGACTCAACTTTGGGATTACGAGAAATACGGCATACCTTTCAAAGAAGGATATCGCTATTTCTACTACAAGAATGATGGTCTGCAAAATCAATCCGTACTCTACACATTAACATCCCTCGACACCGAACCCAAAGTATTAATTGATCCCAACACTCTCTCAGAAGACGGAACTGTTGCTTTGGGGGGGATAGCTATCAGCGAAGACGGCAAATACATGGCTTACGGTTTGTCAACTTCCGGTTCTGACTGGCAGGAATGGAAAGTCCGTGAGGTGGCAACAAGCGAAGATTTATCAGACCATTTAAAGTGGATTAAATTCTCAGGAGCATCCTGGACTCACGACGGCAAAGGCTTTTTTTATAGTCGCTACGACGAACCCAACGAAAAAAGCAAGCACGAAGAAGTTAACTATTACCAAAAACTGTTTTACCACCAACTCGGCACCCCCCAATCTGAAGACGTATTAATCTACGAGCGACCCGATCAAAAAGAGTGGGGATTTAGCGGGGGCGTCACCGAAGATGGCAAATACTTGATTATCTCAGTTTGGCAAGGAACTGAAACCAAAAACTTGATTTTCTACAAGGATTTAACTGCACCGGAATCAACCGTTGTAGAACTGATTAGCGAATTCGAGGCTGAGTACAGTTTCATCGACAATGAGGGATCTATTTTCTGGTTTCAAACAAACTTGAATGCACCGTTGGGCCGCGTAATTGCGATCGACACCAACAACCAACCTCCGTCATCCCTCGCTTGTGATGAAACTCCCCCGTCGCCCAGAGAGGGGGGGTTCACAGAAATTATCCCCGAAGCAGCAGAAACTCTCGAAGGCATAGGCCTGCTGAACAATCAATTTGTGGCTTCCTACTTGAAAGACGCCTACACCCAGATTAAAATCTTTAACTTAGATGGCTCTTTCGTGCGAGAAGTTGCCTTGCCCGGAATCGGTTCGGCGGGAGGATTCAGCGGCAAGCGGCACGACACCGAAACCTTTTATGCTTACACCAGTTTCACTGCACCTAACATCATCTATCACTACAATATGGTGACAGATGAAAGTACCATTTATCGGCAGCCAAAGGTCGATTTTAATCCCAACGATTACGAAACAAAACAAGTATTTTACCCAAGCAAAGACGGTACGCAAGTACCCATGTTTATCACCCACAAGAAAGGCTTGCAGTTGGATGGCAATAACCCCACTTATCTTTACGGCTACGGCGGTTTTGGCGTGTCCCTAACTCCGAGTTTTTCGGTTAGCAATGTCGTATGGCTGGATCTGGGCGGAGTTTATGCGATCGCCTGTTTGCGGGGCGGCGGCGAGTACGGCGAATCATGGCACCAAGCAGGGACAAAGTTGAATAAGCAAAATGTGTTTGACGACTTTATAGCTGCCGCTGAATGGTTGATCGAAAACAAATACACCAAACCTGCAAAATTGGCGATCGCAGGTGGAAGCAACGGCGGTTTATTAGTAGGGGCTTGCATGACTCAGCGGCCGGAATTGTTCGGTGCGGCATTGCCTGCCGTTGGGGTTATGGATATGCTGCGCTTCCACAAGTTTACCATTGGTTGGGCCTGGACTTCGGAATACGGTTCTCCCGAAAATGCCGAGGAATTCCCGACAATTTACGGCTATTCTCCCCTGCACAACCTCAAACCGGGAACGACTTATCCGGCGACAATGATTACAACTGCCGATCACGACGATCGCGTGGTTCCGGCCCACAGTTTCAAGTTTGCTTCTGCTTTGCAAGAAACCCACGCGGGAGAAAAACCCGTGTTAATTCGGATAGAAACTAAAGCGGGACACGGGGGCGGCAAGCCTACTGCTAAAGTGATTGAAGAATTAGCTGATGAATGGGCTTTTTTAGTGCGCGAACTCGATATTGACGCTTAGCAAGCGACGTTAGGGCGTGCGATCGATGGAGTTTGATGATTTAGATAGAAAGACGGTGTAAAGGGCGATCGTACTTTTTGAATTCAAGGGCGATCGTTCTTTTTTGGCACCGCAATCCTGGTATTAACATATATAATTTGTCAACTTTTTTTGTTAACTTTTGTAGCGTTAAGTTGCTATTATTACATGGCTGTGAGTTTACTGCACACCCAATTAGTATAAGTATAAATCTCTAGAAATACGGTACTCTCAACTTTTAAGAGCGATCGCACCTCAAAGTCAAAATCTGCCAATTTTTAGGAAATTAATATTTTCAGTATATTTACCGTTCAAGCTGTCTGAGACAGCCTCGATATCACCAGACTCAGAACAGTGGCATGAGGGGTGTGACCCCTTGTGCTGATGAATCCGTAAGTAATTTACCATATAACTAACCTTAGACCTGATATCATTTTGCCCAAAAATAGAGCATCTTCGCTAATACAAAGGCTGTTACCCCTTATTCATCTTAGAATTTGCAGCCATCTGTCGCATCAGGACATCCAAGGGCGATCGCTGTAAATCCTGTCTAATGATTGACTAAGATCACAAATCACAAATAGAGGTAAGTATTATGTTTTCTAAACCAAATAATTTTTAAAACTTTATAGTTGAAAGTTTATCGTCACCTATGAAAAGGGGTAGCTTAGATTTAGCAATAAAATTAACCCCAAATGAAACCCTCCTAAATCTGTCAAATTTGTCATCTACACAAACAGGGAAATCTACAAATATGGAGACTAAAATCTTGAGACAAGCTACCCATAAAGCAGAGACGGCTAGCCGAAAAAATCTAGCGATTGTGGATTCAAAAGTAGAAAACTACCAAGAGTTGCTCAGGGGAGTGAAATGCGGTACAGAAGTAATCTTGCTGGATAGAACCCGGGATGGAATCGAGCAAATCACCGAAATTCTGGGTCAGCGCAACAGCATCACCAGCCTGCACATAGTTTCTCACGGTCGAGAAGCAGCAGTAGAAATCGGCTCTACAGAAGTTAATATTGATAATCTAGAAACCTACAGCAACCAATTGCAGCAGTGGGGAAAAGCCCTTAACGAATCTGGCAGCATTCTGCTTTACGGCTGTAACATAGCAGCCGACGAATTCGGCATTAAATTCATACAAAAACTCAGTGAAATAACAGGAGTAAATATTGCCGCTTCCAACAACCTGACAGGGAGTGCAGCACTAGGCGGCGACTGGAAATTAGAAATTACCACAGGACAAATAAATACCGAAATAGCCTTTGAAAAAGAAGTCCTAGAAGGCTACACATCAGTCCTCGCTACCTTAGCGGCTGAAGAATTTAAAAATTCAACAGTAATCGGGCCTTGGATATATGGAGTTGGCAACACCCTTACACCTGACCCAGGCTTAACCGCAGGTAGTACACCAAACCCCAGCGGAGTTATTCCTGCTTTAGGGACTGGCGATCCAGCCGGAATAGGTACTTTGAGATTAACATCAAACGCCTTTGACCAATCAGCTTTTGTTATCTATAACAACCCCATCTCCGCCACTGAGGGTCTGAGAGTTACCTTTGATTTCTTTGCCTATAACAGAGGTAATGACATTTATCCTTTTGAAACACGGGTTCCGCCTCCCATTCTTGGTGCCGATGGCATTAGTTTTTTCCTCATTGACGGAACAGCTACGCCAACAAAAGCGGGAGGCTACGGTGGCTCTCTCGGCTATGCTCCGAATAATAATCCTGCTTTGTTTTCAACTGGTCTTTCAGGAGGTTATTTAGGTGTCGGATTAGACGAGTTTGGCAATTTTTCCAATCCTACGGCAGGGCGTGTGGGCGGCCCAGGGCAGCGACCTGATGCAGTAGGACTTAGAGGCAGGGAAAGCACAATCCCAACCGAAAATTATAAATTTTTAGGTTCTAGTCTTTTAACTAACACTTTGACGGGGGTTTCCATTGGCATAGACAATAAAGACGCACCCAGTCGCACTACTCTTAATACTAAAAGAACCGTCCAAATTACATTATTCCCGACGACTTCAGTAACACCTAACCGTCTTACAGTTGCCTTAGACTTGGACGGTAGTGACACATTTGATGCGGGCGAAACACTGATCGACATACCAAATTTGGCAACCATAAACGGAGCAGTGCCACGTACTTTTAAATTTGGCTTTGCTGCTTCGACTGGGGGAAACACAAACATTCACGAAGTTAACAATGTCATCATCCAAAGTATAGATCCGCCTACACTCGTAGCCGACGTTTCCATTGTTAAAAAAGGCCCGCTGTTCGCCACACCCAACAGCACCATAACCTATACGATTACCTCCACAAATAACGGGCCAAACAGCGCCGAAAGCGTCCTGATTCAAGATCCCCTGCCCGCAGGCTTAATACCAGTCAGCATATCTGACGGCGGTACTTTAGACAGCAAAACGCGAACTGTCATCTGGCCGGCGATTCCGACTCTGGCTAACGGTGCTAGCCAAACCCGCACCATCACCGCCACAGTTTCCCCAACAGTCACAGCTCCCTTAACTAACACTGCCTATAGCACATCCAGCACTTTCGACCCAAATCTAGCTAACAACAATAGTTCCCAACCCATCTCTCAAGTCTCAACTACAATTGTTGCTGCTCTTGCCGATGTTGTTACCACCAAAACCGGGACTACGGCAGCAGCACCGGGTGAAACAGTTACTTACATAATTTCCACAGTCAACAACGGGCCAAGCACAGCCGAAAACGTCACCGTTACCGACAGCATTGTTCGCGGTTTAACAATAGTTAGTCTACCCAACGAGGCTGTTTACAATCCAGATACTGGGATTGTCACCTTCCCAGCGATTCCCAGCTTGCCTTCCGGTGCTCCTCCTGCCATTAACACAGTCAGCTTTATCGCACCTGCATCTGCATCTGGCAACGTCACCAACACTGCCAGAAATACCTCAGCTACCCCAGATCCTTTTCCTGAGAACAACAACGGCACTGATCCGCTGGCTACAGTCACCACAACTCTGACACCTAGTGCCGATGTCGTTACCACCAAAAGCGGGACTGCGACAGCAGCACCAGGTGAAAGAGTTACTTACATAATTTCCACAGTCAACAACGGCCCAAGCACAGCCGAAAACCTCACAATTACTGACAGCATCGTTGGCGCCGTAACAGAAGTCAACGGCGGTGTCTACGATGAGAATACAGGTATTGTCACCTTCGCGCCCGTTCCCAGCTTAGCCAGCGGTGCCGCCGTCACCAACACAGTCAGCTTCATCGTACCTGCATCCGGCAGCGTCACCAACACCGCCAGAAGTACCTCAACTACCGCTGACCCGACTCTGGACAACAACGCATCTACAGTCACCACAACTCTGACACCACCTCCAACTCCCAACCAACCGCCAGTTGCCAACCCTGCCACCTCCAGCCTAGGGCCCAACAGCAGCCAGTTAGTCACGGGATTGGGAGGCCGCGACCTCGACCCCGACGGGTCAATCGTCTCTTACACGATCAACACCCTGCCCTCACCAGACCAAGCAGTCCTGTTTTTAGGAGATCCAGCCAACGGTGGCGTACCCGTGACACCAGGCCAAGTCCTGACTCCAGCACAGTTGCAGCAACTATTTTTCCAAACGACGGGAACCTTTACAGGAAGCAATTTCACCTACAGCGCCACAGACAACAGCGGTGCTATCAGTCCCCCTGCTACCGCTACTGTGGATGGACTGATAGCACCAACTCCCACACCAACTCCCACACCAACTCCCACACCAACTCCCACAACTCCAACTCCCACACCAACTCCCACAACTCCAACTCCCACACCAACTCCCACAACTCCAACTCCCACACCAACTCCCAC
>NZ_JAUBOS010000021.1:68807-68989 GCF_036700365.1 Microcoleus sp. w2-18bC1 | reverse complement strand
CCAACTCCCACACCAACTCCCACAACTCCAACTCCCACACCAACTCCCACAACTCCAACTCCCACACCAACTCCCACAACTCCAACTAACAACCAACCGCCATTAGCCAACAATGCCAACTCCAGCCTCGGGCCCAACAGCAGCCAGTTAGTGACAGGATTGGGAGGAAGCGACCCCGACGG